>NZ_JBFANV010000042.1:0-87169 GCF_040674955.1 Nonomuraea sp. NPDC049695
GTTGCGTCTTCCGTACATGGCTGCCATGAGATCGAGGCCGTACTGGCCGCCGCCGCCGGCGTCATGGGCGCTACTGAGGCGGCGAGGGCGAATAAAGAAGCAAGAAGTGCGATATGTCTCCGCACACTGCATCCAATCGTCGGAGATTTTGATCTTTGATCGAACTCGGGGCCGGAACGGTGCTCCACGCCGCCGCGCCCTCGGACAGGCACGGGTCCTCGCGGAAGTGCCCGCCGATGATCCGCACGCTCAACGCACCAAGCGCGGACGAACGGGGCTGGGGATACTGTGCGAGCAGATGCACCGGGCCCCTGGAGGCGTTCAGCGACTCCCCGATCGGGGTGTCAGGGTCGTCGTCCCTCGTGATGGCGGGCCTTGTCGATGTCTGTCCCGGGCTTGGGTTGCGGGACCCCCGCGACGAGTGTGGCAGCGCACGGTACGGCCACAGCAAAAGTTGATCTCTTGAGCATATGGGTGACCATACTCCGTTCAACGGATTATGGGCAATTTGCTCCGTACGGGACGGGCGCACGGGCCGAAGAGATCCTCATCCCGACGGTGAACCTGAGAAGCCTGCCTTTCACCCTCCGGTAGTCATCGTGGGATGCTGCACGGACTGTCGCCTGGGGCGCATGTCGAACATGTAGATGACGAGCAGCACCACGTAGAACACGAGCGCTCCTATCGCGCTGAACGCGCCGATGACGGTCGCGACGAGATAGAGCACCGGCCCCATGCCCCAGCGAAATCGCAACGAGCGCGCCTCGGCCGGGGTGATGTGCCCGCCAAGGTGGCGGTGCCCCGACGAGGAGTACCACCACACGGCGTTGTAGAAGATGCCGCCGATCACCAGCACAAGTCCGTAGAAGACGGCGGCCATCTGGGTGCCGTGATCGGCGTGCAGCGCCTCGGCCAGCACATGCGTGGGAAACGGCAGGAAGGCGACATCCATCAGGAGGAGCACGTTGAAAGCCAGCAGCAGGCCGTCGGTCCGGTGGATGAAGTGGAACATCCGATGGTGGTTCATCCAGATCATCCCCACCAGCAGGAACGTCACCACGTAGGCGAGGTACGACGGCCACAGGCCGAGCAGCGCACCCCCGAGGTCCTTCTCCCAGCCTTCAGGCAACCGGATCTCGAGCACCAGGAGGGTGATCGCGATGGCGAACACGCCGTCGCTGAACGCCTCCAGGCGCCCGGTGCTCATCACAGAAGAGTCATCACTCACGCCGCGTATCGTAGCGACGGGGCAAAGTCGTCAAATGACGGGCAGTTCCGCCTGCCCGGCGTCGGGACGGTCTTCAGCGCCATGGCAGAGACACCCACACGCCGTGCTCGGCACGGCGCAGCACGCGAACGGACGTACGCCAACGCCGCGCCCCGGCACGTCATCCTCTACGCGTCCGATGGCGAGGCTCGCCAGGAGTTCTCTCTTGTCCTCACCGGCCGCGCCGTCGTCGGTCAACCGACGCCGAGCGACGAGTCGCGTGAAGTTCGCTGGGTCCCCCCGCGATCTGGTGATCGGCCTGCAGATGGATCGGTAGATGCGGATGCGGATCGAGCACTACCTAGCCGGGATGGCTCTGCCGTACATCGGATAGCGCCTGACTGAGCTTCGTGGAGATCACGTCCGTCTCATCGGAGGTCAAGACGTTGGGATGGTCGCCGCCCATGAGCCCGAACACCCGAGGGCCGCGAAGGTCGGCGCTCAGATCCGAGGCCCGCGGGACGATGTGAAAGTGGACGTGGCTGAAGCCCTCCATCTCGGCGAACTGCATCACGTAGGTCTTCTCGCACCTGGTGACGTCCCGCAGCGCGCGCGAGAGCAGTACCTGCCACGAGCCAAGGTCACGCATCTCAGCATCCGTTAGATCTGCCATGCGTCGTTGTCTACGCGGTGGTGGTCGGCGAACTCAGACGGTGCGAACGCAGGCGCACTGGCATGCGGCGAGAGTGCCCTCCGCAGCCTCTGCGGCTTCCCGCGTGGCCACTTCGGTCCTGGCGGAAGCAACCACCGCTGCGGCGCGGCCTCCGGCCTCGGTCTTCCTGATGCGCGGCTGGACCACCACTGCCGTACGCCCTCCGACCTCGGCCTTCTCATCGCGCGGCCAGACCGCCAGTGCCGTGACAGCTCCGATTGCCGCCAGGCCCGCCAGCACGGTCCAGGTGATCGTGAAGCCCGCGTTCGTGGCGACCCATCCGGCGATGGGATAGGTGACCAGCCAGGCCAGGTGGGACAGCGAGAACTGGGCGGCGAAGACCTCGGGAATTCCGGTGGGATCGACCGCCCGGCGAAGCACCCGCCCGGTCGGCGTGATGATCAGCGCCATCCCGCCGCCGATCGCCACCCAGATCAGCCCGGTCGGCAGTGATGCGGCGACGTTCGCCGCGGACATCGTGACCGCCGCGCCGACCGCGAATACCAGCACGGCGGCACCGATCAGCATCACGAACCGGTCCGCCACCCGGTCCAGGACGCGCGGGAGGACGAGGGCCACCAGCAGTGTCCCCGTTCCGGACGCGGCGAGCACCCAGGCCACGTCGGATTGGGTTCCGCCGAGCACGTCGCGGACGTAGTTCACGGTGTTGACGACCACGATGGAGCCGACGGCGGCGACCACGAGGTTCAGTGCCATGACGCCGCGCAGGCTCGGGGTGGCCGCGAAAGTGCGGATCCCCGCCACGGCCCGGTCCCAGGCGTTCGTGTGCGAACTGGGGCGCGCGTTGGGGATGCGCGTGGACAGGACCAGCAGCGCGGACCCGGCGAACCCGACGGAGGTGCCGATGAACAGCAGGTTGAACGACATGAAGGTGAGCGCCACAGCCGCGAGCACGGGGCTCAACAGGCTCTCCATGGTGTAGGCCACCTGCGATGCGGACAGGGCGCGGGTGTAGTCGGCCTCCTTGGTCACGATGTCGGGGATGACCGCCTGAAACGTCGGGGTGAATGCCGCTGACGCGGTCTGGAGAACCCCGATCAGGACGTAGATGTGCCAGACCTCGGTGACGAACGGCAGCGCGATCACCACCAGAGCGCGCACCGCGTCGAGGATCGTGAGAAACCAACGTCTGGGCAGCCGATCGACGTACGCGGCCGCGAGCGGTGCAACGACCACATACGCGACCATCTTGATCGTCAGCGCGGTGGCGAGAACCGCACCGGCACGCGGACCTGCGAGCTCGTACGCGAGCAGCCCCAGCGCGACGGTAGCCAAACCGGTACCGAACAACGCGATGACTTGAGCGCTGAACAGCCGCCGGTAGTCGCGAATTGCGAACAATCCCATGTCCGTCTCCTCCCGGGCAACCGCAGTCACCATCAAACACCGGCCTCTATACCCCTTGGGGGTATGTGCTTGGGAGTGTTCTATACTGGGCAGGGGTATATGTCAACCTATGATTCGAGCCAGCTGCGTCGTCTCGGTCGAGGCGTGGCCATCGCCTAGTTAGGCCGGCGGGAGCGACGGCGCCGGCATCTCGATGTGCGCCCTGCTGACGGAGACGCTCATCGCCAGGACCTGGAGCACGTCGCGACGCACGCGCTCGCACCTCCTGCGCATGGCCTCGTGGGTGCCGTCCGCATCCCGCGCACGCAGTCGCTCGCAGATGGCCGCCAGTTCTCCGGGTGGGCTCGCGGCCTCGGGAGCGATCAACAAGGCCATCCGCAGGACCCGCTCCAACTCGTCGAGCACGTCGACGATCGCCTTGCCGAAACGGTTGTTGCCGCTGGAGTTGGCGATGATGGCCTCGAACTCGATCCCGGCCCGCAGCGACTCCTCGAGTCCCGCTTCCCCCGCTGCGAGCGCCAAGGGCACCTTGGACAGCACGTCGAGCCGCTCGAGCGCCGGCGCCTCGACGCCTCGGCGCGCGGCGGCGGCAGCGGCCTCGCCGGACAGCAGCGTCCGCAAGGCACAGAGGTCGTCGGTGTCCTGAAGCGTGATCGGGCTGACGACGTAGCCCGCGCGCGGAAGCGCATCCACGAGCCCATCACGTCTCAACCGCGCGAGCGCCTCCCGCACTGGTGTCTTGCTGATGCTCCATTGCTGCGCGAGCGACGCCTCGCTGAAGCTGCTGCCGGGCGGCAGCGTCAGGTCGATGATCCGGCGCCTGATCGCCCGGTAGGCCTGGCTGGTGCGGTCGAGGTTGGCTTCTTCCGTGCCGACCAGCAGCAGCGCGGGGAGGTGAGACATCCCTCTGATCACGGGATGGATATCGGGCACCCTTCTAATATATCAAAATAAGGAGATTGATATCTTAGCGGCATGCTGATCCTCAAAGCCTTTGATCACAGCGCCGGCGAGATGCCGGAGAACATCGTGGTACTCGCGGACGGCACGATCTGTGCGACGCTGCTGATGGCGGGTGCCGTCTGGTTGTCCAGCAGTGAGCCGGAACGAGTGGTCCCGGAGCCGGCCGACGCGCTCGTGGTCGGCCTCGCTTCGGACGCCGAGGACCGGCTGTACGCCGCCGTGCGGAGCGCGACCGGCACCGTTGCGGGAATCTGGCGGCGCGAGGCGCCCCGTCGTTGGGTGCGATTCGCCGCCTCGGAAACCCGGGCGGGGCTCAACGGCATCACCTTCGCCGATGACGGCACGCTGTTCGCGGCGGACTCCGTCCACGGCGAAATCCTCTGCTGCGCCCCTGGCGATGACACACTGCGGCTCTGGCTCGCCGACGAGCGCCTGGCACCGGTGTCACCGGACGATGCGGTGTCGTCCACGGGCGTGAACGGGCTCAAGGTCTGGGACGGCGCCCTGTGGGCGACCAATACGGCCCAGGGCACCGTCCTGCGTATCGGCATCGACGCGGGGCGCCCAGGCGAGGTGGAACAGACGCACACCGGCATACCCGCCGACGACTTCGCCTTCGACAGCTCAGGCACGCTGTACCTTGCCGTCCACCCGCGCAACACCGTTCTGCGCATCACCCCGGACGGCGCCATGACCATCCTCGCGACCGAGGCCGACGGCCTCGACGGACCGAGCGCGATCGCCGTCATCGACGACGGGCTCCTCGTGACCAGCCTGGGAATGCTCGGTTCGCGTCACAACCCCAACATCGCTCGTCTCAGCCTGGACGTCGCTGCTCCCGCACTGCCCCGTCCGCGAATGCCCCGCTGACAACCTCGAATCGAGCCCTCCTGACCTGACCGGCGGATCTCTGGCTGGGGGGGTTCTGCCATTACCTGTACCAGCAGGTCCTGCCGCATGTCCGAACGCGCCTGTTTGATGGAGCTTGACCAGCGAAAACGTCAGTCCTCAACGAGGGAAGATCGATGCGAGCCACCTATATGTACGGCGCCGGCGACGTGCGCGTGGAGAGCGTGCCGGACCCGGTGCTGCAGCAGCCCACCGACGCGGTCGTACGCATCGTGCGCTCGTGCGTCTGCGGCAGCGACCTGCACCCGTACCACTCCCTGCCGGCCTCGGAGCAGGGCACCCCGATGGGCCACGAATTCCTCGGCGTCATCGAGGACCTCGGCTCCGAGGTGTCCGGGCTCAAGCGGGGTGATCTGGTGGTGGCGCCGTTCGCCTGGTCCGACAGCACGTGCGTCTTCTGCCGGGAGGGTCTGCACACCTCCTGCCTCAACGGCGGCTTCTGGGCCCGCGACGGGGTGGGCGGCGGCCAGGCCGAGGCGATCCGCGTTCCGCAGGCCCAGGGCACGCTGGTCAAGCTGCCCGTGGGCGAGGATTCGGAGCTGCTGCCGTCGCTGCTGACCCTGGCCGACGTGTACGGCACCGGCCACCACGCCGCCAAGCAGGCCCACGTCAATGCGCGTACCACGGTGGCGGTCATCGGGGACGGCGCGGTCGGGTTGATGGCGGTGCTGTCGGCCCGCCGGCTCGGCGCGGAGCGCATCATCCTGATGGGCCGCCACGACGAGCGCACCAAGCTCGGCATCGACTTCGGCGCGACCGACGTCGTGCCCGAGCGCGGCAGCGAGGGCATCGAGCGGGTACGGGAGCTGACCGGCGGGCAGGGCGTCCACGCGGTGCTGGAGGCGGTCGGCTACATGAACGCCTACGAGACGGCATTCGGCATCGTCCGCCCCGGCGGCGTGATCAGCCGGGTCGGCGTGCCGCAGTACGAGGACGCGCCGATCGGGTTCGGCAGCCTGTTCGGCCCCAACATCACCTTGACCGGCGGCCCCGCCCCGGTGCGCGCCTACATCGAGGAACTCCTGCCCGACGTGCTGGACGGCACGGTCGAGCCGGGCCGGGTGTTCGACCGCACCGTCGGCATGGAGCAGGTACCCGACGGCTACCGGGCGATGGCCGACCGCAGCGCGCTCAAGGTGCTCATCCGGCCGTGACACCGTGTCGCACCCGATCCCGACAAGCATCAGGAGGACGCATGGCCATCAGCGACGCGGCACGACGCCACCATGACGAGCTGTTCCCCGGTCACGTCTCGACGCTCGCCCGGACCGACCCGGAGCTGGTCGAGGTCTTCGACAATTTCGCCTTCGACGAGGTCCTGCGTCACGGGAGCCTCGACACCCGGACCCGGCTCATGGTCCAGCTCGCCTCCATGATCGCCTGCCAGGCGGTGAACGAGTACCGGGTCATGCTCGGAGCGGCACTGACCGCGGGCGTCACCCCGGTCGAGGTCAAGGAGATCGTGTACCAGGCGGTGCCGTACGTCGGCATGGCCAAGGTCTTCGACTTCCTGCACGCCACCAACGACGTCCTGACCGAGCGGGGCGTCGAGCTGCCCCTGCCCGGACAGTCCACCACCACGCCAGACACGCGCCTGGAGCGGGGCCTGGCGGTGCAGAAGCAGATCGTCGGGGCCGCCAGGGTCGAGGCGCTCCACGCCTCCGCGCCGGAGGACGAGCAGCACATCCAGCGTTACCTGTCGGCCCACTGCTTCGGCGACCACCTCACCCGCGACGGCCTCGACGTGCCGATGCGCGAGCTGCTGACGTTCGCCGTGCTCGTCTCGCTCGGTGGATGCGAGCCGCAGGTCAAGGGGCACGTGGCCGCGAACCTCAACGTCGGCAACGACCGTGTCCGGCTGATCGAGGTGCTGACCCAGCTCATCCCGTTCATCGGTTACCCGCGCACGCTGAACGCGCTGCGCGTGCTCGACGAGGTCACCGTTCCCGAGGACACACCATGACGTCCGTCGTTCAGCTCAGCAGGGGCTCGGTGTCCACGTCGTACGTGTAGAGCCAGGCGCTGTGCCGGAGGAAGTCCCCGTCGCGCAGCCCGGCGTCGCGCTCACGTTGCGCGGGCCCGTCCGGCATGTGGTTGTACTCCGCCCGGCCCCGGCTCATCAGCTGCACCCGGCTGGCGCGCGGCCGGCGGGTCGCCTCGTACGACAGCAGTGCCTTCGGCACCGAGTCGCGGTCGGCCTCGCGCAGGCAGCGGGCGAGGACGGCGCCGTCCTCGATCGCCTGCCCGGCCCCCTGGGCGAAGAACGGCAGCATCGCGTGCGCGGCGTCGCCGAGCAGGGTGACGCGGCCGCTCGTCCACCGCTCGAGCGGGCTGCGGTCGTAGAGCGCCCACCGTTTCGTGCTCGGAGCGGCGGCGATCAACTGTCGTACGTTCTCGTCCCAGGTCTCGAACTCGGCGGCGAAGTCGGACAGATCCCCGTCCGCCGTCCATGACTCGAGCAGCCACTCTCCGGACGGCACGACGGCGACGACGTTCACCAGCTTCCCGCCCGACACGGGATAGTGGACGAGGTGCCGCCCAGGGCCGAGCCAGAGCGACTGAACCGGCCGCCGTGCGTACTCGGGCGCCTTCTCGACGGGTATCAGCGCGCGGAAGGCGCTCAGCTGGCAGAAGTGCGGCTCCACCTCGGTCACGATCAACGGTCTGACGGTCGAATGGATGCCGTCGGCTCCGATCACCACGTCGGCGCGCACCTTGGTCTCGCCGCCCGTCCGATGCGTGAAGGTCAGCTCCACCTCCGCGTCGTCCTGATCGAGCGCCACCAGGCGGTGATCGAGGTGGACGACCTCAGGGGGCAGCGCGCTCTGGAACATGGCATGCAGGTCCGCACGGTGCGCGGTGTGCAGGTTGGCGCCGTACATCTGCTCGCACGCCTCTCCCAACGGCTGCGAGAAGAGGACCTCTCCGTCCTCCCACCGCCGGTACTCCCACGCCGCCTCCAGCCAGACCGCGCACCGGGCGAGAGCGTCGCCCAGACCGAGCCGGTTGATCAGCCGGACCATGTTCGGCGCGATCATCACCCCGGCACCGACCTCGCGCAGCACCGGCGCCTGCTCGTACACGACGGCGTCCACGCCGGCCCGGCGCAGGTGAATCGCCGCCGCCAGCCCGCCGAGTCCCCCACCCACGACAGCCACCCGTAAGCCCACGGCTCTCCCCCGATCTGCTCCCAAAACGGACCCTCATTGTGTACCACCGCCCCGCTCTGACGCGACCGGCGGGGATAAGTCACCCCATATCACCCCCTGCCGGAAGTCCCGATATGCGCCCAGACGACCTCGCCCTCACGGCCTGGTACGCGATGGCGCAGATCCGCCGCCTTGGAAAGTGCGCCGATAGGCGGCGGGGGTGGTGCCGACGAGCTTGGTGAAATGCCGGCGCAGCCCGTTTCCCGTACCGAATCCCGCGCGTTCGGCGACGGCGTCCACGGGCAGGCGGGTGGTCTCCAGAAGCTCGCGCGCCCTGGCAATGCGCTGCTGGGTGAGCCATCGGATGGGAGTGAGCCCCATCTCCTGCTGGAAGCGGCGGGCGAAGGTTCTGGTGCTCATCCGGGCCCGCTCGGCGAGCAGCGGGATGGTGAGAGGCTCGTGCAGGCGTTCCAGCGCCCAGTCCAGCACCGGTGCCAGGCCCGTGTCCCTGGCCGGGACCGGCGGGGTGGGCGACACGTACTGCTCCTGATCCCCCTCCCGGTGCGGCGAGATGACCATCCGGCGGCCCGCCTCGGCGGCCACGGCGGCGCCGAAATCCCGGCGGACGATGTGCAGGCACAGGTCGATGCCCGCGGCGGTCCCCGCGCTGGTGAGGATGTCTCCCTCATCGACGTAGAGTGCCCGCTGGTCGACACTGACCTGCGGATAGCGTTTCTGCAGTTCGTCCGCGTGCATCCAGTGCGTGGCGGCCCTGCGGCCGTCGAGAAGGCCCGCGGCCGCCAGGACGAAGGCGCCGGAGCACAGCGCGGCGATCCGCGCCCCCCTGCTGTGCGCCTCGACCAGCGTGCTCAGAAGTTCCGCAGGCGGCTGGTAGGTGGCGTCCAAGCAGGCGGGCACCACGATGAGGTCCGCGGAACGCATCGCCTCCAATCCGTGCGGCGCGCGCAGCAGCAGTCCGTTGAGCGACTTCTGTGCGCCGTCGGCGCTCCGGCACAGGGTCAGTTCGTACCAGTCGGGGGTCAGGTCACGGCGGTCCCGGCCGAAGACCTCGCAGGGTACGGCCAGTTCAAAGAGCGGGCACTCCTCCAGCACCGGAACAGCCACTTGAATCCGGGTCATGGCGAAAATCTAGTGGAACACGACTTTTCTGCCACTAGTGGCGGAGATGCTCGCTCCTCGAGAGTGAGGGCCATGGATCGGACAGGACCACTGGATGTGGGCGCAGAAGAAGGGGCGCGGTTGCTGACCGCCGCCGTGAACCTGGTCGTCCGGCACGCGAGGCAGGTGGGTGACGGGCCCGTCGCGCCGGAGGAGCTGGGCACCGGGGCGATCCGGCAGTGGCTGGCCGACCAGGACTTCGACGTTGCCCAGCAGCCCGAGCACGTGCTGCCGGAGGTGATGGAGGCGCTGCGGCGGTGGGGAGTCCACACGACGCACCCGCGCTACTTCGGGCTGTTCAACCCCACCCCCACGTGGTGGGGAATCGCGGGCGAGCTCATCGCCGCCGGGGTCAACCCACAGCTGGCCGCCTACAGTCACGCGCCGGCCGCCGTCGAGATGGAACGGCACGTGCTGCGCTTCATGGCCGGCCGTCTCGGTCTGCCCGCCACCACAGAGGGCACCTTCACCGTGGGCGGGGCCGAGGCCAACCTGAGCGCGGTCATCGTCGCCCTGACCCGCCGTTTCGAGACGTACCCGCAGACCGGGGTGCGGGGCCTGCCACGACGGCCGGTGCTGTACGCCTCCGCCGAGAGTCACCTCGCCTGGCTCAAGATCGCGCACATGACGGGGCTCGGCCGCGAAGCCGTACGACTCGTGCCGGTGAATGGGGCGCATCGGCTCGACACGCGGAGATTGCGCGCGATGTACGAGGCCGACCTCGCCGCGGGCCTGGAGCCTTTCCTGCTGGTCGGCACCGCGGGCACGACGGCGGGCGGCGCGCTCGACCCGCTGCCCGAACTGGCCGCCCTGGCCCGACAGTGGGGCGTGCACTTCCACGTCGACGCCGCATGGGCGGGCGCGGTCGCGCTCTCCGACCGCTTGCGCCCGCTGCTGGCCGGGGTGGAGCTTGCCGACAGCGTCACCGTGGACGCGCACAAGTGGCTGTCGGCGCCGATGGGGGCGGGCATGTTCCTCACCCCGCACGCACGGGCGCTGTCGGAGAGCTTCCGGGTGGCCACCTCCTACATGCCGGCGGAGAGCGATGAGCTTCCCGATCCGTACGTCACCAGCGTGCAGTGGTCGCGCCGCTTCGCGGGGCTGAAGGTGTTCCTCGCGCTGGCCATCGCCGGTCGGCCGGCCTACGCCGCGCAGCTCGAGCGAGATGTGCGGCTCGGGGAGCTGCTCGCGCGCCGCCTCGCCGAGGAGGGCTGGACCCGGGTCAACGACACTCCCCTGCCCGTGGTGTGCGTCGCCGATCCCGAGGCCGAGGCGGCCGGCCGGGAGCACAGCACAGCCTGGCACGCCGCCGCCGTCCATCACGTGGTCAGCAGCGGTCAGGCGTGGGTCAGCACCGTACAGCTGGCCGGGCGTCCCGCCATCCGCCTCTGCCTGACCAGCCATCGCACCACCGAGGACGACGTCGAGGCCGTGGTGACCGCCCTCGGACATGCCCGCAAGCATGGCTGACGACCTTCGTGGGGGGGTATGCAGCGCCAAGCTTCCCGATCGCGTTTCCGCAGTTCAGCGCGTTGCCCGTATTGAACAGAATGAGGATTCTGAACGGTTACCACCGAATAGGCGCCCGAGGAGGCGCCGCCCGGCCGCCCCGCAACCGCTCCCGGCCGGCGACCGCGGGCCGTGTCGAAGAGGCGGTGGGGGTCGTCGGGCACCAGGGCGTCGACTTCGACCTGTACCAGGTGCCCGTGTGCGGGCCGGACGGGTTCCGGGTGCGCCGTGGGCCGGTGGCCGGGTGCGCGTTGCGGTTATCCGGAGAACGAGTACACCGTGCGGAGGTAAGGGTCGTTGTCGTGGGGACCGATCACTGTGGAGTCGCCGGTACATCCCGGCCCGTAGTAGAGCACCCAGTCGAGATCGGTGTTGTTGATCACCGACTGCGCGAGCCTGCCCGGGATCACGGCGCAGTCGGTGGACGTGGGGTGCTGTACGACGGCGCTTTGTCCTCTGAAGTACGGTTGCGGCCAGAAGCAGATGGAATCGTCGGGGCACGTGACCCGGTGTGCCCGCTGCTGGACGTGGGCGCTGGCGGGGCCGGTCGCGGTGAGAGTGCCCGCGGCGGCCAGTGCGAGGACGGCGGTGGTGATCCGGAGTATGCCTGCCCACTCAAAGTAATCAGACAGCTACACAAAGTCACTATCCGCGCGGTTGCTGTTCCCTCGGGGTGCCACCTGAAGGTCTAACGAGGCATGGAACCACACCGTGCAGGTGGTGGACGCCCGCGCCGACGCCGATCCGCCCTGGCTCGTGACCGAGTACGTCGCGGGGCCGTCGCTGCACGAGGCTGTCGGCGAGCACGGCGCGTTCTCGGCGGCGGCGGTCGCGGGGCTCGGTGCGGGCCTGGCCGAAGGGCTGATGGCGATCCACGAGCGGGGCGTCGTCCATCGGGACCTCAAGCCCGGCAACGTGCTGCTCGCCCAGGACGGGCCCCGCATCATCGACTTCGGCATCGCACGCGCGCTCGACGCCACCTCGCAGACCACCCGCACCAGCGTGGTCGGCACGCCCGGGTTCATGTCGCCCGAGCAGCTTCGGGGCCGCGAGGTCGGGCCGGCCAGTGACGTGTTCTGCCTGGCTGCCGTGCTGGCCTTCGCCGCCACCGGCCGGCGGCCCTTCGGCGAGGGCCCGATCGAGGCCCTCGGCTACCGCCTCGTCAACGAGGAACCCGACTTGACCGGCGTGCCGGAGCCGCTGCTCCCGCTGATCGCGTCCGCCCTGGAGAAGGATCCGAAAGACCGGCCCGGCCTCGACGCGTTCCTCGAACGTTGCTCCGCGCTCGCCGAGGGCGGGGACGCTCCGCTGCCGGAGCCCGTCAGCACGATGATCGCCACGCGGGTGGCGGAGACCGAGGTGCTGGCGCCCCCGCCGCAGGACGCGCCGGGGAACGGCCGACGGTTTCCGCCGCTCGGACGAATGAAGCTCCCGGTGGCCGCGGCCGCGGTCGTGGGCGTCCTGCTGGCGTTCGAGAAGATCTCGGCGGGCGACTGCCTGGACGCCTACGCGCGTCCGTCCGGCGAGTGGAGCAGGAGCAAGCCCCGCTCGGGCGGCTGCGGCCGCTCCGACGCCTACCTGAAGGTGCTCAAGGTGGTCGACGACTCCTCCGAGTGCCTCGGGCGCGGTGCCGATCTGGACGGGGAACTGTGGTGGAGCTACGGCGAGGACGCGAACGAGATCGCCCTCTGCGTGCAGCGGCAGTTCCGCACGGGTGACTGTTTCCTGGCCACAAAGGGTGAGAACGAGAACTCGGTCGCCGTCAACAACGCGGATCTGATGACGTCGTGGCGGTGCGGGGCCGGCTCCGCTCCAGGGGAGTACGACTTCGTCCTCCGTATCACCGCGTTCATCAGCGGTGCCTGCCCACCGGGCGGCAGAAGGGTCCACTGGGAGGTCCGAGGCCGCACCCTCTGTACCCGCATAGTCTGACCACGCCCGCCACCACGGCACCGGCACCAAATCTGAGATGAGGATTTCGGTACGCCCGAGCCTTCGCGTAGGGCCGTATGTCATAACGAGACATGAACGTATCGTCATGGGGCGTTAGCATGGTCGAGTGGTGAAATCGGATGCTGGGATGCAGCGGACTCGGTCGGCGATCCTCGATGCCGCCGCCCGGGTGCTGGGCCGGCGGTCAGACGCGGCGATGGCGGAGATCGCGGACGAGGCCGGGGTAGGACGCGCGACGCTCTACCGGCATTACCCCACCCGGGAGTCACTGCTGCGCGGTGTGGCCGAAGTCGGGATGGCCGAACTCGTGGAGGCCTTCGCGGCCGCCAACCTTGACGAGCTCCCGGCCGACCGGGCGATCACCAGGATCATCGCCGTGTTCCTGCGTAACGGCGCCAAATATGCGGCGGTGATCAGCCAGGCCGACGAGTTCTGCGACCCTGCCGTCATCGAGAGCACAACCAGGCCCATCCGCGAAGTCATCACTCGCGGCATCCGCGACAAGGTGCTCCGCGACGACCTGCGCCCCGACGCCGTGCTCGCCATGTTCTCCGCGATCGTGGAACGCGCCCTCTGGCTGACTGTCGGCCAGGCCATGACGCCCGAGGAAGCCACCGAGACTGCCGTCACGATCTTCCTCGACGGCGCGCGCAAGCCCGGGTAGCCCCCTCGGGCTCGGCCGGCGGCAGCGGGGGAAGAGTGATCGCAGACGGGCGCAACCCCTCGGCGAGCAGGGCGAAGTAGCGTCTGCGGCCGGCCCCCGCCAGATCCTCGGAATGTACAGTCGCCATGGTCATGATGATGACCGCCACCACGTCCCGCAGCTCCAACTCCTGGCGCACCATGTTCGCGTCGATGGCGCGGCGCAGCAGCGGCTCCAGGGAGCCCAAGAAGCGCTGACCGGTTTCGGCGGCGAACGCCCGGAATTCGAGAGCGAGCGAGTGAATCGCCCGCCGTCGGACGAGTACCTCGATAGCGGTCTCGAGCGCGCCGACGAGATCGCGCCACGGATCGTCGGTGTGCACCGTCGTCATGGGCTCGATCTCGGTGGCCAGGACATGGTCGAAGACGGCTCGGATGAGCTGGTCGCGATTGCGGAAGCGACGGTACAGCGTCATCACGCTCACCTCCGCCCGCTCGGCGATCTCCTCCAGCGTCGCTTCCGGCCCGATGTCCTCGAACGTCGCGACCGCGGCGCCGACGATCCGCTCGTAGTTGCGGGCAGCATCGGCCCGCAGTCCCCGCTCCCGCCCCGTCATCGTCGTGTCACCAGGTCACGTGCAGCGAGTGCACCCCGAAGACGCCGCTGAAGAGCCGGAAATCGGGTTCGGCGTCCGGTGCGCTCAGCGCGAGGCCGGGGAAGCGCTTGAGCAGGGCCGGAAACGCGATGCGCATCTCCATCCGCGCCAGCGGCGCCCCCAGACAGTGGTGCACTCCATGGCCGAACGTAATGTGACCGGCGGCTCCCCGGGTGATGTCGAGCGTGTCGGGACGGTCAATGAGATGGGGATCGCGGTTCGCGGCCAGCGGCGAGGGGGCCACGACCGAGCCGGCGGGGATGGTGTGACCGGCGATCTCCACCTCGGTCGTGGTCGTACGCACCAGCGAGGGCACGATGGACAACCAGCGCAACAACTCCTCGACGGCGGGCTCGACCCGCGCCGGGTCGTCACGGATCATCGCCAGCTGATCCGGGTGCCGCAGCAGCGCCAGGGTTCCCAGGCCGAGCATGTTGGAGGTCGTCTCATGCCCGGCCAGCAGCAACAGGCTCGCGATGCCGATCAGTTCGTCGGTGGACAGGTCGTCGCCGTGCTCGCGCACCAGCATGCCGAGCATGTCCTCGCCCGGGTTCGCCTGCGCGCGGGCGACCAGGCCGGCCATGTAGGCGCGCTCCTCCCGCCGCGCCGCGTTCCGCTCCTCGGCCGGCGCGGACAGATCCAACTGGCGCGCGGCCCGGTCCTGGAACTCGTCCCGGTCGGCGTAGGGCACGCCCAGCAACTCGCAGATCACCATCGACGGCACCGGCAGCGCGAAATGCGACACCAGATCGGCCGGCTTGCCCGCCCGTTCCAGATCATCCAGCGCCGACTCGACGATCTCGGCGATGCGCGGCTCCAGCCGGCGCATCCGGCGCACCGTGAACTCCGGGGTCAGCATCCGCCGGAGCCGCGTGTGCTCCGGCGGGTCGAACGCGATCAGGTTCCCGGCCCGCAGCTTCGCCTGCTCCTCCTTGCTCAACTCGGCCCCGTCGGGAAACGGGGTAAGAGCGCTGCTGAACCGGGTCGCATCCGAGAACACCTCGCGGACGTCCTCGTAACGCAAGATCAGATATGCGGGCACCCCGAACGGCGTCATCTGCCGCAGCACACCCTGGTCATCTCGTACCCGGCCGATTTCCTCGACCGGGTCGAACCCGTTGCGCCGCATCTCCAGCGGCAATTCCGGCGCTTTCATTATCGTCTGTCACCCATCCTCATGATCGTGTGAGACTGAAAGTCCACTGACCGTTGGTTGGGCCGGCCGCGGATCTCTGCCCGCCCAGGTACTGCGTCGCGCACCACAGCGTCGGGGCTCCGACCACCCGCCCATCGCCGCTCACATCAGCAGGAGCGTCTTACCGATCGCCGTCCTGGCCTCCATGGCGGCGTGGGCGTCGGCGGCACGTTCCAGCGGGAACGTCTGCCCGACCACCGGCCGCAGTCGCCCTGCCGCGGCCTCCTCAAGCGTGGCGGCCCCAAGTTCGTGCATGATCGGACCGAGTTCGCCCATCATCTGCGGCAGGCCGATCACGGTGACACCCCGCGCCGCAACCGCCGAGGGGTCCGTGTACCCGCCGCTGGCGGCGCCGTGCACCACAAACCGCCCACCGGGCTCGACGAGAGACGTCGCCGCCGCGCCGATCTCGCCGCCCACACCGTCGAACACCACGTCAACGGCGGCGCCGCCGGTCAGGTCGCGAACCCGCTCGGTCCAGCCGGACTGCGCGTAGTTCACCGCCTGCGCGCCCGCCGCACGCACAGCCGACAGCTTGGCATCGCTACCGACGGCACCGATCACCTTGGCGCCGACGCTCACACCGAGTTGCACCAGAAGGCTGCCCAGGCCGCCGGCCGCGGCCTCGACCAGCACCCACTCGTCCGGCTTCGGGGCGACCAGCCGGAACATACCGACCGCCGTCCGGCCGTCGTCGAGCAACGCCACCGCGTCGGTGGTGGACACCGCCGCCGGGATCGGGATCACTTGGCCGGCGGCGGCCACCGCCTTCTGCGCGTAACCCCCCGTACCACCGGTCGGGGCGATCACCCGCTGACCCAGCAGGGCCGGGTCGACGTGCGGGCCGACCGCACTGATCACCCCGCCGACGCCGTTGCCGGGCACGTAGGGCGGGGTGGGCAGCGGGAACCCGGCGACTGGGGGGCGTCCGGCCCGCGCCTGGGTCTCCGCGAACAGCACGCTCGCCGCTTCGACGTCCACCAGAACCTGACCGTCACCGGGCTCCGGATCAGGGGCATCACCGGGAACCAGCACAGACGGAGCCCCGAACTCGGTCAACCAGATCGCTCGCATAGATCGTCAGGGGTTCGGTGCCCTTGCCGGGCCCGTTTCCCCGTCCTCCTTTCACATCCGTGTACGCCGGGGCGGACACCGTTGTCGGAGAGGCAACTGCTAGTCAGCTAACAGTTAGTCGCCATAGTACACGGTCGCTGAATACGTTCGACTCATTATGAGATACTAATGTCTCAAAATGAGCCGGCCATGCAGGCCAGCCATGCAGAGCACGCCGTCACGGCGTGCGAAACCCCCGAAAGGTCACGTGCTTGCGGGTCTCGAAGCCGAGCCGCTCGTAGAGGGCGATCGCGCCGGTGTTGGCCTCCGCCACGTGGAGAAAGGCGCCTTCGTCGCGGGCCGCGATACGGGCGACGAGCGTAGTGACCAGGCGGGCCGCGTGGCCTCGCCCGAGCGCCTCCGGAGCGGTGCAGACGGCGCTGATCTCAGTCCATCCCGGTGGCCGAAGTCGTTCGCCCGCCATCGCCACCAGCGTGCCGTTGTCGCGGATGCCGAGATAGGTGCCGAGTTCGTGGGTGCGCGGCCAGAACGGTCCAGGCTGTGCCCGCGCGACGAGGTCGAGCATCTCGGGCACGCTGTCCGCGCCCAGTTCGACCACATCGGTGATGGTCTCGCCCTGCGGATGATCAGGTCGGCTGCCGACGGGCCAGATCATCTGACGGCCTTCGAGGACGAAGACCGGCTCCCAGTCCGACGGCGGCGTGGCCGTGCAGCTGAACATGTCGGCGAACTCGCCTCGCCCCAGCAGCCGGGCGAGGTCGGCCCACTCCTGCGGACCAGGGTCGGCGGTCACCGCGGAGAAGGTCGCCACTTCCGGCAGGTAGGTGGCAGCCCGCCCAAGCCGGCGGGCGAGGTGTGCGTGGTGACCGCGCAGTGATGCACCCACCGGGTCGTCGAGCGCGGCGACCTCGCCGTCGCGGTTCACCATCGTGCTGTACCTCTCGTGTTGTGCGGGTTGACGGCGGCCGTTGCCGTGAAGGGAGCTGTGCGAGGGCCAGCATGCCGCATGATCATCGCCGCGTTCGCCTCGGTCGCTGTCTCACCACCTCTCTCACAACCCTCCCGTTTGTGACCCCTCAGCCGCCGTGCGTAGACAGGAGGCAGCCCGTGGACGCCCACCTGCGGGCCCTTACGACCTCGAGATGAGGTGGTCGGCGAACCAGTCGGCGACCAGCGCGTCCCGCTCGGCCGCGTGGTTATAGAGCGTGTGCTCTCCGTCGGGCCAGGTACGCAGCACTCCCCCCGCACCGGCCGCCTCAACGAAGGGCGCCAGGGCCGCAGGGCGGGGGGCGAACGGGTCGGCCCCTCCGTGCAGGGCCAGGAGGGGGCAGCCGATTCGATGGCGGGCCGGGTCGAACCGCAACGCGCCCAGCACGGCGGCCACCTGCTCCGCGCTGTCGGTGCCGATCGCGGCGGCCATCTGGACGGCGGCCGGCGAGACAGCGGGCGCCGACGGCGCGGCGGGTGACGTGGGCGGCGCCGGTTGCGGCGGGCGAGATCCGGTGGGTGTGCAGTTGACCACGCAGGCGCCGACCCGCGGGTCGCGCGCCGCGAGGTGCACGGCGAACAGTCCGCCGAAGCTGTTGCCCTGCACTCCGATGGCGTTGCCGAGCCTGGGGTCGGCGGTGACGACGTCGAGGAACCGGGCGCAGCCGTCCACGGCGTCCTCGTCAATGTGGAGATCGTGCTCCAGTCGCGGTTCGCCCTGGCCGGGCCCCTCGGCCGGCAGGCAGGCCAGGCCGCGTGCGGTGAGCGCGTCGGCGGCGTGTAGGTAGCTCGCGCCCCAGCCGCTCAGCCCGCCCCACAGGACGACCGTGGCGGTGGCCGTCCCGGACGGGGGCAGGCAGAGCCAGTCGCGCCCACCATCAACGACACCTGGGTGATGGCGTTGGTGTGGGGCCGTCGCTCCTGTTCGTAGGTGTCCAGGAGGGAGTCGGCGGCCCGGCCGCGCAGGACGAGCGCCCAGGAGCCAAGGCTCCATGAGCCGTCCACCGGCCGGAAACGGGGCCGCGCGGCCGGTGGTCACCCGGTGGCCTGGCAGGTGGTGCCCGGCGGCGGGAGCCTCAGGCTCGTCAGGTAGCGGTTGACGTGGGCAGTGACGCAGCCGCCCTTGCCGTAGATGTAGAGCATGTGGCCGTGCCCCTCGTACCGGACGCTCGACGAGCCCGGCACATGGCGGATGATGTCGGCGACTATGGCGTGGTCCGTCCAGCTCCCGACCCCCAGGAACGGCACCAGCCCACGGGTGGGCAGCGGCGCCGGCGGGTTGGTGACGGGAGCGGGCCAGCCGACGCAGGCCAGCGGCCACCACGCCCGCTGCCCGGCGAAGTTCGGGGACAGCTCTTCCGCCCTCCGCAGCGCCTCGCGGTAGGCGGCGTAGCTCCCGTACCCCATGCCGTCCAGGCAGTGCGTCATGTTCTGCCCGACGAGCGAGGGAACCTTGGGGCTGCCCGAGGCCTGCCTGACGTAGTCGGCGAACCCGGAGGCGTCGCCATCGACGGCCTTCTTGATCGCGTCGGCCAGCTGGACCCAGCGCGGGACGTCAGGTTCCTGGCCGGGCGCGGCGAAACTGGGCGCAGCGGCGACTTTCAGGTCGAACCCGGTGTAAGCGGCTCCGGATGGATCGTTCTTCACCGGCACCGGTGAGCGGTCCGCGGCGGTCACCAGCCTGCGCCACACCTGGCCGGCGTCGCGGCCGTGCAGGGCGCAGGCCGTGGCCGAACGGCACCAGGCGGCGAACCGCTCCATCTGCTGCTCAATCCGCGCATACATGCGGGGCTCGCCGGTGGCGGTCTCCTCGATGTGGCCGATGGTGCCGTCCATGACCATGGCGCGGATGCGGGAGGGGAACAGACGGGCGTAGGCCGCTGCGGGCGCTCCACCGTAGGAGTTGGCGAGGAAGCTCAGCCGCTGCTCGCCCAGGGCGACGCGGACGGCCTCGATGTCCCGGGCGACGGAGGCCGAGTCCATGTGGTCGAAGAACTCCTGGTCAGCGGCGCGGCACCGCTGCGCGTGCGCGCGGTTCGCCCGCCCGAGCGCGGCGTACTCGGCGCGGTTGGCCGGTAGGGTGATCGACGGACCGGTGGCGAGGCACTCGTACGGCAGCACGCCGCCGGGCTTGACGGTGTTGCGCGGGGCGAAGCTGATCACGTCGAAGCGGTCACGCAGCTGGGCGAACCTGCCGTGGAACTGCTTCAGATCGTCGATGCCCGACGCGCCGGGGCCGCCGGGGACAGAGAAGACCGTGCCGATCCGGCGTTCGGTGCCGGAGGCGGGCAGCATCCCGACCGGGATGGTGATCTTCCGTCCTCCCGGCGTCTTCCAGTCGAGGGGCACCTGGACGGAGGTGCACCGCATGTCCCGAGGGGCGTCCTTGTCGTCGCACGGCCGCCAGGTCAGCGAGGACGGGCCGCTGTCCGCCGAGTCGCCGGCGGCGGGCACCGCCACCACGCCCGCCAGGAGCGTCGCGGCGACGCCGACGACCATGACCTTGACCTTGCGTCCCTTCAGTGCGGTGACCGCCGCACCCGCCGTCAGCGCGGCGGCGACGTAGGCAGCGAGCAGCGCGGCCGCCGCCGGTGGCGGCAGCAGGCCGCCGCCCACCCCGGCGATCTGAGCCGGCAGATTCTCGATCATGTACGAGCCGGCCTGCGCCCGCAGCGGCACCGGCAGGGCCCGGGCGACGACCGGGAGCACCAAGAAGATCATGACGAGCGCGACCAGACTCCCGGGAGTGGAGCGGAGCGCCGCGCCCACCCCCAACCCGATCAGCGCCGCAGCCGCCATGGACAGCCCGGCGACCACCACCGAGGCGAACACCCCGGGGTCCGAGAGCGGGGTGCCCAGAGTCTGCCCGTCGAGCAGCAACTGACCGGCACGCTCGCCGAGCACGGCCTCGGCGGCCAGGTGCATGGCGAACGCCAGCAGCTGACCGGCGAGCAAGGCGACGGCGGCCAGACCGGGGATCTTGGCGAACAGGAACAGCTGCCGCCGCGGCACCGCCACCAGGCTCGTGCGGATCATCCCGGTGGAATACTCGGAGGTGATCGTCAGCGCGCCCAGCGTGCCGAACACGAAGTAGGCGACCGGCAGCCCGGTGCCCAGCCCGTTCCCGTTGCTGGTGAAACGGAGCCGCTCCTCCGCCGTCTGATGGTCGAACCCCTGGCCCATCAGGTACGCCACCCCCGCGCAGGCCAGCACGGCGAGCAGGGAGACGGCCAGCAGGTAGGCGTTCGAACGCAGCGAGCGGAGCTTGTGCCACTCGGAGGCGACAGCGTCCATCATCGGGCCACCTCCGCGGTGGCCGGGCGGGTGCCGTACTCGACGCTGTCCGCGGTGAGCTCCATGAACGCCTCCTCCAGTGAGGCGCTGCGCGGCGTCAGCTCCCGTAGCGCGATTCCGGCCCGCAGCGCCAGGTCGCCGATCCCGGCGGCGTCCATGCCCCGCACGGACAGGCCCTCCTCGGGTCTGTCGGGCGCGGGCCTGTCGGGCGTCGTCGGGTCCGCGTGTTCGGCCGTCACGGTCGCGCCGTGCTCGCGCAGGATCTCTACCAGCCGCTCGGGACGCGTCGCGCGCACCAGCACGTCACGCTGGAAGCGGGCGGCGAGCGCGTCCGTGGTCGTGTCGGAGATCAGCCGGCCGCGTCCGATGACGACGACGTGGTCGGCGGTGAGCGCCAGCTCGTTCATCAGATGGCTGGACAGCAGGACGGTGCGGTCCTCGGCCGCGAGCGAGCGCAGCAGGTCGCGGATCCAGCGGATGCCCTCCGGGTCCAGCCCGTTCAGCGGCTCGTCGAACATCAGCACCGCCGGGTCGCCGAGCAGCGCTGCCGCGATGCCCAGCCGCTGCTTCATGCCGAGGGAGAATCCGCCGATCCGCCGGTTCGCGACCTCTTCCAGGCCGACCTGGTCGAGGACCGCGGCCACCCGCCGAGGGCCGATGCCGTTGCTCCGTGCCAGGCAGCCGAGATGGGCCTGGGCCGTGCGGCCGCCGTGCACCGCCCCGGCATCGAGCAGCGCCCCCATCGTGTGCATGGGCCGGCGCAGCGACGCGTAGGGGCGCCCGTCCACCAGCGCCGCGCCCGCGGCGGGGATCTCCAGCCCGAGTACCGCCCGCATGGTCGTGGACTTGCCGGCGCCGTTCGGGCCCAGGAATCCAGTCACCAGGCCCGGTTTCACGGTGAAAGTCAGGTCGTCCACGGCGAGTGTGCGGCCGTACCGCATGGTCAGTCCCCTCACTTCGATCACGTCTCACCCTCATTCGCTTGTCTGGTCGAGCCTGGCCAGCCTCGCGGTCCGCAGCCTCGGCCTCCATGGGTGCGGCACCACCGGCCGGGTGGGAAATTGCCACTCCCGGGGGTAGGGCCGGCCCCACCGCCTTTCTCCTCACCGGCAGGGCAGACTGCATCTGTGATGGGGATACGACCCGCGACCGGCGGGCCGACGCGGAAGGCGGTGACCGGTCTGGCGGCGTACGCACTGAACGGGGTGACCGGCCTGGCGCTGAACGCGGTCACCGGTCTGGCGGCGCTGGTGCTGCTCGTTCTGGTGCTGGCGAGCGTTGCCCTGGTGCCGGTGACCGGTCTCGGGCTCGCACCGCTCGCCCGCGTGCTCGTCCTCGTCCGCCGCCTGGCCGGATTCCAGCGCCGGTGGGCGGGCCAGGTGCTCGGCCTGGACAGCGCCATGGACAGCGCCATGGCCGGCGACCCCGGCTGCTCGCGCGAGACCGGCAGGAGGCGGCGGGCCGGTCTGGCGTCGGCGCTGCGCAACCCCGGCACGTTGCGCGAGCTGGCCTGGCTGGCCCTGCACGGCGTCACGGGCCCCGCCCCCGTGGTGGCGGTGTGGGCGATGCTGTCCGCCCTGAACTACGTCTGGTTCCGGCTGCGTCCGATGGAGACGAGCAGGCTGAACACCTTCGCCCTCAGCTTGTCCATCGTGGCCATCGCGGTGGTCGTTCTCATCGCCATCCCCCTGCTCCGTAGCGGCCAGGCACGGCTGACGCGACGGCTGCTGGACGCCGGCCCCGCACCGGATGCGCGGATTCGGGAGCTGACCGCGTCCCGGGCCGCGGTGGTCGACGCGCGCGCGGCCGAGTTACGCCGTATCGAACGCGACCTGCACGACGGCGCGCAGGCCAAGCTGATCGCCATCCGCCTGCACCTGGGGCTGGCCCGCGGCTCCCGCGACCCCGACGAGATGGTGCGAATGATCGACGAGGCGAGGGAAGTCGCCGGTCAGGCTCTGACGGACCTGCGCGACCTTGTGCGCGGCATTCATCCCCCGGTGCTGACCGACCGGGGCCTGGACGGCGCCATCGAGGCGTCCGCGCTGCTCTGCCCGATGCCGGTCGATCTCGACCTCCACCTGCCCGGCCGCCCGCAGCCGCCTGTGGAGTCCGCCGTGTACTTCGCCGCAGCCGAGGCACTGGCCAACGTGGCCAAGCACAGCGGCGCCTCCCGTGCATGGGTGCGGCTGCGGCACACCGCCGGCGTGCTGCGTCTGACCGTGGGCGACGACGGTCACGGTACGGTACGCCGCGACGGGGGCACCGGCGTGCGCGGCATCGAGGACCGCCTGTCCGCGTTCGACGGCTCGCTCACCATCAGCAGCCCTCCGGGCGGCCCGACCGAACTGACCATGGAGGTTCCGTGCGCGTTGTCATAGCCGAAGATCTGGCACTCCTGCGGGACGGGCTCGTCCGCCTGCTGACAGCGAACGGTTTCACCGTGGTGGAGGCGGTGGACAACGGCCCCATGCTGCTGGCGGCGCTGGTCCGGCACCGCCCGGACGTGTCCGTGATCGACGTACGGCTGCCGCCCGGCTTCACCGACGAGGGGCTGCGCGCCGCGCTGGAGGCGCGCGCCCAGGTTCCGGGGCTGCCCGTGCTGATCCTGTCGCAGTACGTGGAGCAGCTGTACGCGAGGGAACTGCTGTCCGACCGCTCCGGCGGGGTGGGTTACCTGCTGAAGGACCGGGTGGGCGACGTCGACCGCTTCGTCGACGCGGTACGCCAGGTCGCCGAGGGCGGGACGGCGATGGACCCGGAGGTGGTCTCCCAGCTGCTCACCCGCCACGGCAGGGACGAGCCGCTGGCCGCGCTGACGCCCCGGGAGCGGGAGGTGCTGACGCTCATGGCGGAGGGGATGTCCAACCTGGCCATCGCCGCCCGCTTCCAGGTCACCGACAAGGCAGTCGGCAAGCACACGAACAACATCTTCGCCAAGCTCGGCCTCCCTCCGTCGGACGATCACAACCGGCGCGTCATGGCGGTCCTGACCTATCTCCAGGCCACGCCCGTACCCCCAAGATCACCGATGTAGGGCGCCTGGCCCGCAACGCCGCCGATCTGAGCCTCGCCCTCGCCCTCTTCATGACGGCATGCCGGTCGGATTGGCGGCAAGCACGCAGGCGACGGGCGGGTCGAGTTCGAGGGTCTCGACCCGGAGATGGGCGAAGCCGGCCTGGCTGAGCATGTCCTGGAGCTCTTGGGCGGCTCGCGCCGTGGTGTCCCGGGTGGCGCCGGGGCAGCGGGGCTGGCTGACGAGCGCGATGCGTCCTGCGGGGCGGAGCAGGCGGCGCAGCTCGCGAAGCCGCTCCACCGGATCGGGCCAGAACCCCACGGAGTTGACGGCGAGAATGGCATCGAGCGGATCGCCGAAGCTCGGCAACTGCTCGACGGAGGCGTGCGTGAGGTGCACGCGGTGGGCGCGGACGGCGGCGGCGTTGCGGCGGGTGGCCCGCCGGACCATGGCCTGCGAGTGGTCGATGCCGAAGACGTGGCCGCGGGTGGCGCGACCGGCGAACTCGGCGATGGCCACGCCGGGGCCGAAGCCGATCTCGAGCACCCGGTCGGTGGGCTGCACGTCCAGCAACGACACCGCCCAGATGTTGCGGGTGTCGCCACTTCCGCTCTGCGCTACTGGGAGGAGCTCGGCCTGCTCCCGGCGCCGGCTCGGGTCTCAGGCCAACGGCGTTATCCGCCATCGGCGGTCGAGCTGGTCGGTGTGGTGTTGTTGCTGCGAGATGTCGGTTTCACGTTGCGCGAGGTCAAAGCGTTCATCACGTCTCGTTCGCCGGCCGGCGACGGCTGGCGGGAGCTGTACCAGCGCAAGCTCACCGAGTTGGATCAACGGATTGCCCGGGCTCAGGTGGCACGCACCGCCATCGCCCATGGTCTGGCCTGCCCGCACGAGGACATCTTCGAGTGCTCCAACTTCGCCGGCGGGGTCGCGGCGTTCCTGGCGGGATGTTCCCTCGAAGAGGCTCACGAAATGGCTCATTCGCACTGACCTTGCCGCCTGGACAGCCGCCGCATGAGAACCTTCTAGGCTGCCCTGCTCAGGTTCTCGCCGAAGAAGCCGGCGATCCTTTCGACGGCGAGATCCACGTACTGCTTCTTGTCATAGAGGTCGACGTGGCTGGCGCCGTCGATCCAGTGGAGCTCCTTGGGGCCGGTGGCGCGCTGGAAGGCTTCGATGCTCATCCAGGACGTGACGGCGCGGGTGCCGACGATCATGAGCAGCGGCCGGCGCCCGATCAGCGGGATCGGTGCGAAGGCGTCGAAGGACGCCATCTTGTCGAGGCTGTTCCAGGTAAGGAAGCCCGCCGAGCGGGGGTGCCGGCCACGTTCGGTGCGGTAGTACTCGAAGCCTTCGGCACCGTGCTCTCCACCGAGCGCATAGGCCTGCTCGACGGTGTCGGGGAAGAGGGTCAGCACCGGCGGCTCCTCGCCCCGGGCCTCAACGGTGCGGGCGTGGGCCGCGGTGTCCAGCATGCCAAGGAACACGGCCGGGTCCTGGGCGCCGTCGGCCCCCAGGCGGAACTGGCGGGCGACGTCGACGGCGCTGACGGTGGCGACGGCCTTGACGCGGCGGTCGCCCGCGGTGGCCGAGAGCGCGTAGCCGCCGGAGGCGCAGATGCCGAGCACGCCGATGCGGTCCGGATCGACCTCGCCCCGGCTGGTCAGGAAGGAGACGGCGGCCTTGAGGTCCTCGACGCGCTGCGCGGGGTCCTCCAGGCCGCGAGGTTCGCCGCCGCTCTCCCCCTGATAGGCCGCATCGTAGGCGAGCGCGACGAATCCCCTTTCGGCCAGCTGACCGGTGTACAGGCCGGCGGCCTGCTCCTTCACACCGGTGCCGGGGTGTCCGACGACGATCGCCGGACGCGGCCCCTTGCCCGGCGCGTCGGGAAGGTGGAGGTGGCCGGCGAGTGGGATGCCGGCGCTGTGGAAGGTGATGTCGATCTTCGCCATGGGATGCTCCGTCCAGTGGTCAGCTTGCCCGGCGCGGTGCCGGGCACGTGTCCACAGTCGTCGCAACCGTGGGCAGGCAGAAGCGGCGAGTTCTTGCCTGGGAAAAGACCTGCCCCCTCACCCTCATCACTCCAGGTCCGACAATGGACGACATGACCACCACATCCGGCCCCGGCGAACTGGGCGCCTTCCTCAAGGCCCGCCGGGCGCAACTGGCCCCGCAGGACCTCGGCCTGTCTGAGCAGGACTCGAGGCGCAAGGTCGCGGGGCTCCGCCGTGAGGAGGTCGCCCAGCTCGCCGCGATCAGCGTCGACTACTACACGCGGCTGGAGCAGGGCCGTGTCCGAGCGTCCGCATCGGTGCTGGCCACGCTGGCCCGCGCACTGCGCCTCGACGACGACCAGCAGCGGTACCTGTACCAACTGGCCGGCAAGACCGATGCCCGGCCGCGCAGGCGCCGGCCCACGCAGCGCGTGCGCCCTGCCATGCGGCGCCTGCTCAACCAGCTCACCGCAACCCCTGCCATCGTTCTGGGCAAACGGCTGGACATCCTGGAGTGGAACGACGGCGCCGCCGCCTTGTACACCGACTTCTCGCAGCTCCCCGCGGACCGGCACAACTACCTGCATCTGCTGTTCACCGAGCCGATCATCCGGGACCTGCACCTTGAGTGGGAGCACGACGCCCGCGACGCCGTCGCCGCCCTGCGCATGGAGTCCGCGGCCAATCCCGGCGACCCCGAGCTCGCCCGGCTCGTCGGTGAGCTGTCCGTGCGGGACGCCGACTTCCGTACCTGGTGGGCGGAGCATCGCGTCAACAACGCCGCCTACGGCACCAAGCGCTACCGGCATCGGCTGGTCGGCGATCTCACCCTCGACTGCGACACGTGGAGCAGCCCCGACGGCTCGGGACAGCGCCTCATGGTCCTCACCGCCGAGCCTGGTTCGCCGTCGGACGACGCGCTGCGCATCCTCACCTCGTGGGCGCCCGGCCAAACCACAAATACTGATCTTGAGAGGCGATAGCGCGATGGAATCCGGCTACGTCCTTGCCGGCTATCTGGTCGCCACACGCGCTGATCGACAGGACTGGCAGGACGTGAGCCTTCCTGGTGCTGATCTGGTGTCGCTGAGTGACTGCGTGGTGGATCTGGTGCCAGTAGATCCCGGTGGCTGGGATCACTGGTTCGCCGGCCCTCAGGAGGCTGAGGTCGCGCGCGACAGGGCGGACAAGCCGGGCTTGCACGTGCTCGGGGTCGGATTCGCCACTGCCGACGTTCCCGGGCTGCTGGCCGATATCGCCGATGGCGGCTGGGACATATCAGCCGGGACCCTCCCCGAACGGCTGGCCCGGCACGAGAGGTTTCCCTGCCCCAGTAAACAGCGGTTGGGGTTCGAACTGGTCGGTTTCGACAGCGGGCGCTGGCACACCTGGACCTGCCTGGGAGGCCTCGTCGCCGATGTCCACGGGGCCACCGGCGTCCAGCCGGGACGCTGGGGGCTGATCCAGGACGAGCAGGACGCGCGGCGGGCCGCTCAGTGGCTCACCGACTCAGGTCTCGGCGACCCCAAGGTGTTCCTCTGGGCGGCCGCACTGCTCACGGACGTCACAGGAGCGACCCCCCAGACCGAGGAGTTGTGTACGGTCGTTCCACCGGCCGGCTGACCGGCCGATGCCGGCATGTGATGCCGGTACTCGTCGTGATGCCGAGGTCAGGCGCCGACGTAGGCCGCGAGGTGCTCGCCGGTGAGGGTCGAGCGGGCGGCGACGAGGTCGGCGGGTGTGCCCTCGAAGACGATCCGGCCGCCGTCGTGACCGGCGCCGGGGCCGAGGTCGATGATCCAGTCGGCGTGCGCCATGACCGCCTGGTGGTGCTCGATGACGATGACCGACTTGCCGGCGTCAACCAGCCCGTCGAGCAGGCCGAGCAGCTGCTCGACGTCGGCGAGGTGGAGGCCGGTGGTCGGCTCGTCGAGGACGTAGACGCCGCCCTTGTCGGCCATGTGGGTGGCCAGCTTGAGCCGCTGCCGCTCGCCACCGGACAGCGTGGTGAGCGGCTGACCCAGGCTGAGGTAGCCGAGCCCGACGTCGGCGAGCCGGCCGAGGATGGCGTGCGCGGCCGGCGTACGCGCCTCGCCTGTGCCGAAGAACTCCTCGGCCTCGGTCACCGACATCGCGAGCACCTCGCTGATGTCACGGCCGCCGAAGTGGTACTCCAGCACCGATGCCTGGAACCGCTTTCCGTCGCACTCCTCGCAGGTGGTGGCGACGCCGGCCATCATCGCCAGGTCGGTGTAGATGACCCCGGCGCCGTTGCAGTTGGGGCAGGCGCCCTCGGAGTTGGCACTGAACAGCGCCGGCTTCACGCCGTTGGCCTTCGCGAACGCCTTGCGGATCGGCTCGAGCAGTCCGGTGTACGTCGCCGGGTTGCTCCGTCGCGAGCCCTTGATCGCGCCCTGGTCGACCGAGACGACATCCGCGCCGGCGGGGAGCGACCCGTGCAGGAGCGAGCTCTTGCCGGAGCCGGCGACGCCGGTGACGACGACCAGCACCCCGAGCGGGATGTCGACGTCGACGTTCTGCAGGTTGTTGGTGCCGGCGCCGCGGATCTCCAGCATGCCGGTGGGCTTCCGCACCGTTTCCTTCAGAGCTGCCCGGTCGTCGAAATGGCGGCCGGTGATGGTGCCGCTGCCCCGCAGCCCCTCGACGGTGCCCTCGAAGCAGACGGTGCCGCCCGCCGTACCGGCGCCGGGGCCGAGGTCGACGACGTGGTCGGCGATCGCGATCGTCTCCGGTTTGTGCTCCACGACGAGCACCGTGTTGCCCTTGTCCCGCAGCCGCAGCAGCAGGTCGTTCATCCGCTGGATGTCATGGGGGTGCAGGCCGATGGTGGGCTCGTCGAAGACGTACGTGGTGTCGGTGAGCGAGGAGCCGAGGTGGCGGATCATCTTGACGCGCTGCGCCTCACCGCCCGACAGCGTGCCCGCCGGCCGCTCGAGTGACAGGTAGCCCAGCCCGATCTCCACGAACGAGTCGAGGGAGTGCAGCAGCTTGGCCAGCAACGGCGCCACGGACGGCTCGTCGAGGCCGCGGACCCACTCGGCAAGGTCGCTGATCTGCATGGCGCAGGCGTCGGCGATGCTGATGCCCTTGATCTTCGAGGAGCGGGCCCCTTCGCTGAGCCGGGTGCCGTCGCACTCGGGACAGGTGGTGAACGTGACCGCCCGGTCCACGAATGCCCTGATGTGCGGCTGCATCGCCTCCCGGTCCTTCGAGAGGAACGACTTCTGGATCTTGGGGATCAGACCCTCGTAGGTGAGGTTGACGCCGTCGACCTTGACCTTGGTCGGCTCCTTGTAGAGGAAGTCCTGGAGCTCCTTCTTGGTGTACTCGCGGATCGGCTTGTTCGGGTCGACGAAGCCCGACTCGGCGTAGACCCGCACCGTCCAGAAGCTGTCGGACTTCCAGCCGGGGATGGTGAACGCTCCCTCGGAGAGCGACTTGGAGTCGTCATAGAGCTGGGTGAGGTCGAGATCGGAGATCGTGCCGCGGCCTTCGCAGCGCGTACACATGCCGCCGATGCGGGTGAAAGTCGCTCTCTCGGCCTTGCGCGCGCCGCGTTCGACCGTGATCGCGCCGCTCGCCCGTACCGTGGGGACGTTGAAGGAGAAAGCCTGGGGCGAGCCGATGTGCGGCTGCCCGAGGCGGCTGAACAGGATGCGCAGCATCGCGTTGGCGTCGGTGGCGGTGCCGACCGTGGAGCGGGGGTCGGCGCCCATCCGCTGCTGGTCGACGATGATCGCCGTCGTCAGCCCTTCGAGTACGTCGACCTCGGGCCGCGCCAGCGTCGGCATGAAGCCCTGCACGAAGGTGCTGTAGGTCTCGTTGATCAGCCGCTGCGACTCCGCGGCGATCGTGTCGAACACCAGCGAGCTCTTGCCGGAGCCGGAGACACCGGTGAACACCGTCAGGCGGCGCTTCGGGATCTCGATGCTGACGTCCTTGAGGTTGTTCTCGCGCGCGCCGTGCACGCGGATCAGATCGTGGCTGTCGGCAACGTGCGCCGCAGGCGGATCCGTGTCCGTCCTCGTGGCCGTGCTCATCGTGTCTCCATCTGTACGTGAGGCCGCCTTCGCGGTCCCCATCGGCGTCGGTGGCTAGATTTAACCAGTTGCGAGCAACTTGTCCCGTTTTCGCTCTTATCGGTCCTGGAGCAGCCCGAGAACGTTGCCATCGGGGTCGAGGACGGTGGCCACCAGGCGGCCGCCACCGACGTCGCGCACGGGCTCCTTCACGGTGGCCCCCGCGGCGGTCACCTCGGCCAGTTTCGCCTCGATGTCCGGCACGTGCCAGTAGGCCACGGGCGAGGTCATGCCCTGCTGCCCACCGCCCGGCACCAGCCCGATGTGCTGGCCCTCGACCTCGAAGCCGACGTAGTAGGGCTCGTCGGCCTGAGGCTCCACGCCGAGCAGGGCGGCGTACACCGCCTTGGCCTTCGCCACGTCGGAGACGGGGTGCAGCACGGTCTTGATTCCCTGGGTGGAAGAGCCGGTCATGGTCGCTCCTGAAGTCCTGAATCTGGTGAGGATCGGCCGGGCTTGAAGACGAACGGGAAGTCCAGGAACCGATCGCCTCGGATGGTTGTTCGTCTTGACCCGGCCCAGCTCACGCTAGCCGCGGCTCGGGTGACGGCGCTTCTCGATTCCTGATCGGTCTTGTCGCCGGCTCCTGCGCCGGGCCGGCCGGACGGCTCAGGACAGCTCGTTGATGCGGATCATGTTGCCCGCCGGATCGCGGAAGGCGCAGTCGCGAATGCCCCACGGCTGCTCTGTCGGATCCTGGACGACCTCGGCGCCGCCGGCCTTCAGCCGCGCGAAGACGTCGTCGAGCTCGGAGGTGGCCAGCACGATGCCGGCGTAGGTGCCCTTGGCCATCATCTCGGCGATGGTGCGGCGCTCGTCCTCGGTGATGCCCGGTTCGACGCCAGGCGGATGCAGGACGATGGACGTGCCGGGCTGGCCGGTGGGGCCGACCGTGATCCAGCGCATCGCGCCGTTCCCGACGTCCTTGCGCACCTCGAAGCCGAGGGCGTCGCGATAGAAGGCCAGGGAGGCGTCCGGGCCATCGTGCGGGAGGAAGGTCCAGTGGATGGTGATGTCCATGGCGATCACGCTAGGCGCGGCTCGAGGGCCGGCGCTTCTCGATTCCTGACCGTTCTTCACGTGCGCTGGACCTGTGGGGTCGTGGTCTCAGCGGGGTTCGTCATGGCGGGACTGGTGACGGCATGCCGGCCGTGCCTCGACGAAGGCTGGTTTGACGTTGACGCTGCGTCAACTTCTAGCATCGAGGCCATGTCGATCACTGTTCTTGACACCTACTCCGCCATGCGGCGGATCCTGCTGGCCCCGGTCGCGGAGCGCGCTGAGCTGCTGCGTTCGATGCTGGAGCCCAACAGCGGCATGTACCGCTACTACCCCGGCGAGATCGACCTGGTGGCCATGCACCTCCAAGCGTCCGGGTTCCCCATCGACCGCGACGAGGAGCGTTGCCTCGACGCGCTCGAAACCCTGGCGGCGGCCGGAGCCTGGGAGCGGATGCAACGTGCGCTCGACGACGCTCTCGCCGTACTGCTGGAGGCGACGCCGGGGCTGGAGGCCCCGGACATCACCGTGCTGTTCGTCCTCGGCGATCCGGCTGACAAGCACTTCATGGGTCCCTGCCTAGGATTGACCGGGTTCGGCGGCATCTCGGGCAACATCGCCATCACGTTCTGGCCCTTCCCCGAGAACGTGGAGCGGCTGGAGGCCACCGCCGTGCACGAACTCCACCACAACCTGCGGTGGAGCCCGGGCGGGGTGGTGTGGGACCCGATGACCGTCACGGTCGGCGAGCACGTCGTCGGCGAGGGCCTGGCCGACGCCTTCGCCCGCCAGCTCTACGGCGACGAGCTCGGCCACGCCCGCATCGGCGTGCCGCACCTGCACGACGACGAAATCTTCGACAAGGTGCTCACCGGGCTCGACGTGACAGGCATGCAGAACTTCACCGCCTGGGTGCACGGCGACCCCGGCGCCGAGCACCTCGGTGTCACCCCGGTGGGGCTGCCGATGGGCGCCGGGTACGCCGCGGGCAACCGGCTGGTCGACACCTACCTGGCGGCGACCGGGCAGACGGCGGCGCAGGCCCTGCACGCCGACAGCGCGGAGATCATCGCAACCACGCTCCGCCGCGGGTGACACTGGAACGATGGAGTGGACGATCCAGGAGCTCGCGGCGAGGGCCGGCGTCACCAGCCGCACCCTGCGGCACTACGACCGCGTCGGGCTCCTGGCCCCGTCCCGGGTGGGCGCGAACGGGTACCGCTACTACGACTCCACCGCGGTCCTCAGGCTGCAGCGGATCCTGCACCTGCGCCGGCTCGGCATGGGCCTGCCGGCCATCGCCGAGGTCCTGGCCGAGGAGGTGGACACGTGTGACGGGCTGCGCGCCCACATCGCCGCGCTGGAGGAGGAACGGGACCGCATCGACCGGCAGATCCGGTCCGTGCGTCACACGCTCGACGCCCTGCTGGCGGGGGCGGAACCGCGGATGGACGTCATGCTGGCGGGGTTCAACGACCACTACAAGGACGACGTGATCTCACGCTGGGGCGAGCGCGCGTTCCAGGAGAGCAACGACTGGTGGCACGGCAAGACGCTCGACCAGCAGCGGGCCTGGAAGCAGGCCGCCGAGGACCTGGTCGCAGCGTGGGTCGCCGCGGCGAAGGCCGGGGTCTCTCCGACCTCGGAACACGCTCAGGCACTGGCCGCCCGGCACGTCCGGTGGCTGAGCCTGATCCCGGGCACGCCCACGGCCGAGGGCGACCGGGAGCGCTCGATCGAGATGGTGAGCTGCCTCGGGGACATGTACGTCGACGACCCCCGATTCGCCGCCATGTACGACGACACCGCCGGGGCGAGGTTCGTCCGCGACGCGCTCCAGGCGTACGCGCGGACCCGGATGTAGCTCGTGTGGTTCGCAGATATGACCAGTTCTGCGAGGCGATGCGGCAGCGACTCGATCGGATACCCCTCGCCGGGGCGCGGCGCCGGGCCTGCCCGGACAGCAGGCCCGATGACTCACATCAGGCGGAGGCGTAGTCGGCCAGGGCGGGCTCCAGCAGGTCGAAGGCTTGGGTGGCTTCGGTGGCGATGGTGCTCGCGATCTGGTCGTTGGGGTGTCCGGCGAGCGTGAGGGTCTGGATACGCTGAAACAGCACGCGATGGACGGTGCCCAGCAGGGCGGCGGCGGTCTGCACGGTGATGTCGTCGGGCTGGGCGGCAGTGACGTCGGCGAGCACCTGGGCGAGGTGGTGTTCCCGCTGGTCGTGCAGGCCGCGCAGGCAGGCGGTCAGGGTGGGGCTGTCGGCGATCATGCGGGCGAACTCCTGGCCGGAGAATCCGGCGACCGGGTCCTGGGCGGCCACGGCGCCGGTGAACGCGCGGCGCAGCGCGGCCAGCGCTGATTCCCCCGGGCGTCGTGCGGTGACGGCACGGGCAAGGGAGGCGGCGAACTCCTCCTGATGGTCCAGGGCCAGGTCTTCCTTACGCGGGAAGTAGTTGGTGACGGTCTTCTTGGCGACGCGGGCGGCGGCGGCGATCTCGGCGATGGTCGTCTGCTCGAAGCCCTCGGCGATGAACAGCCGGGTCGCGTGGTCGGAGATGAGCTGCCTGGTCTCGTGCTTCTTGGTCTCGCGCAGCCCGGCGGCCGGGGCGGGAGTCTGGGTAGCCATGACGCAATCTTACCCTCATAGCATTTTTATGTTGACACTCTCGGGCGCTCTGGGCTAATTTTACCTCCGTCGTAAGTTTATGACGATGGAACGCCGAGTCCAAAGGAGACGCCCATGGGCAAGTACACCCACGACGCCGCCGCGCCCGTGATCGAGTTTCGTGTGCCCGGGTCGCAGCAGCCCGAGCGGGCGCCGCTGCACGGTGCCGAACTGCGTCGTCCGCCGGCCGACCACCGCATCCGTGCGTCGCAGCAAGTCCGGGGCATGCGCATCGTCCCCCGGCGCCGCAGCTACTGACCCCACCCCACCCCGCCGCACCAGAGGAGAATCCCCTGCAGTTCATCGCTTCCACCGTCTCGCTGACCGTCGACGACGTCGCCGCCTCCCAGGCGTTCTTCACCACCTACCTGGGCTACACCGTCCAGCACGCCGCCGCCGGCTTCGCCTCCCTGTCGCGCGACGACGCGGTCGACATCGTCCTGCTCGCCCGCGGCATCGAGGTGCTGCCGCCCGAGCAGCGCGACCAGCGTGCCGGCGGTCTGATCCTCGCCTTCACCCTCGACGGCGGCCTGGCCGAGCAGGAAAAGCGGCTGCGCGACGCCGGGGCGCAGATCACCATGCCACTGCGCCAGGAGCCCTGGGGCGAAGCCTTGTTCCAGGTCACCGACCCCAACGGCGTGATCGTCCAATTCGTCGAATGGGCCGCCCCCGAACACCGCTGACCTGCCCCCACGGCAAAGGTCCCAAAGGCGTGTCGCCCGATCCGGCCACGGGCGACACGCCGCTGCCCGCACTCGCCACGTCGCTTCTCCCTTGCACCTGGGGGCCGTTCGCCAACGTCCTGCTGGATGAGGGAGTGCTGCTCCAGTTCGCACCGGGCACGCCATCGAAATGATCATCAGGCCTTATCTCTGACTCCGGCCCGGCTGCGGCACCGGTCACCTCCTCCCTCCACCACGACCGGCCCGCCCACCTCGTCGCCCGGCTTCCCCCAGGAAGGAACTCCTCTTGACGCCAGACCCGATGACCCTGCACCCACTGCCCGCCCACGAGCGAGTGGTCTTCCTCAAACCGCTGGTCAGCTCGCCAACGATCACGGTGGGCGAGTACACCTACTACGACGATCCCGACGGCGCGACCGGCTTCGAGCAGCGCAACGTGCTGTACGCCTACGGGCCGGAGCAACTGATCATCGGCAAATACTGCGCGATCGCCTCCGGCACCCGCTTCCTGATGGCCGGCGCCGACCACCCGACGATGGGTGTGTCCACCTTCCCGTTCGCCATGTTCGGCGGCGAGTGGGCCGAACGCACCCTCGACATCGTCACCGGCATGCCCAGCCGGGGCGACACCGTAGTCGGCAATGACGTGTGGTTCGGCTATCAAGCCACCGTCATGCCCGGGGTGACCATCGGCGACGGCGCCGTCATCGCGGCCGGCGCCGTGGTCACCGCCGACGTCGCGCCGTACACGATCGTCGGCGGGAACCCGGCCAGGACCATCCGCCGCCGCTTCGCCGACGTCGACGTCGAACGACTGCTGCGGGCCGCCTGGTGGGACTGGCCCGCCGACCTGGTGACCGAGCACGCCCGCACCATCATGGCCGGCACCCCGTCCGACATCGCCCGCATCGCCGCCGAACACGGAGTGGAGAAGAGCCTCTGACCCACGTGACCCTCGAGGAGGGCATTGCGGCGATCACTAGGCAGAGGCAGAGCTCATCGTCCACCTTCGCGAAGAACTCCTCCAGTTCGGCCGTGAGCTGGTGAGCCGGATTGGCCTGATCGAACGCACCGCGCGATCGCCGACCCCTCGAGGAGGAGTTGCGGTTCGGGCTACGAACTAATATGGTTCGGGATACGAACTCAACCCTTTCTCGCGTTGGAGTGTGAATCATGAGTCGTACGGTCGTGGTCGTCGGCGGAGGTTACGGTGGGTCAGCGGTCGCCAAGGCGCTGGACCCCGAGGTTGACGTCGTTCTCATCGACCCCCGTGACGCGTTCGTCAACTCGGCCGGCTCGCTGCGGGCGCTTACCCAGCCCGACTGGGCGCACAACATGTTCTTCCCCTATGACCAGTGGCTCAGGCGCGGCACGGTGGTGCGCGAGCGCGCGGCCTCGGTGGATCCCGGCGGTGTCACCCTGGCCTCAGGCCGGCGGATCGAGGCCGACTACCTGGTCCTGGCCACCGGCTCCAGCTATGCCTACCCGGCCAAGCCCGCCTCCGACTCCACGGACGAGGTCCTGGACGACCTGCTCCGGACCCACAAGGAACTGGCGGGATCCGAGCGGGTGCTGATCCTCGGCGCCGGACCGGTCGGTCTGGAGCTGGCCGGCGAGATCAAGGAGGTCTGGCCGCACAAGCACGTGACCATCGTCGACCCGGCCGAGCAGCTGCTGACCGCCTTCCCCGCGGAGATGCGCGAGGAGCTGCGCCGCCAGCTCGACGAGCTGGATGTCCACCTGCGGCTGGGCACCGGCCTGACCGCGCCTCCGGCGACCGAGCCCGGCCAGGCGGCGACGTTCACCGTCACCACGACCGGCGGGGAGAAGATCACCGCCGACATCTGGTTCCGCGCGCACGGCGTACGTGTCAACAGCGACTACCTCGCCGACGGCCGGTTGACGACCCGTACGCCGCAGGGACAGGTGCCCGTCACGGACGCCCTCAACGTCCGTGGATACGACCACGTCTATGCCATCGGCGACATCACCGACGTCGCCGAGACCAAGATGGCCGGGTACGCGATGCAGCACGCCGAGGTGGTGGCCCAGAACATCATCGCCCAGTTGCGCGGCGAGCAGCCGACGGCCACCTACCAGCCGCTCCCCCATCCCATGATCCTGCTCCCGCTCGGCCCGCGCGGCGGTGTCGGCCAGTTGCCCACCCCCGACGGCCCGGCCGTCGTCCCGGCCGAGACCGTCTCGGCGTACAAGGGGGCCGACCTGTTCACCGGGCGCTTCACCGAGGAGTACGGCGCCGCCGCCTGAGGTGCTCCCCGTGACCCGGCGCCACGGACCGGGCAGGCGTACGAGAAGATTTGCAGGAAAAGTTATATGGAAAGGCAGAGCATTGTCCGCACATAATGTCGTCTTCGGTTTTGGCGCTCATTCTGACATTGACGACATACCCGAGTTGTTGCGCATGGCCCAGCAGGCCGACCGGGACGGGCTTGACATCTTCACCTTGTCGGACCATCCCTACATCGGCGGGCGCGTGGACGCCTATGCCGCGCTCGGCTTCATCCTCGGGCGTACCCAGCACATTGCCGGCTTCGCCAACGTCACCAACCTGCCGACCCGGCCCGCCCCGATGCTGGCCCGGACGGTGACGTCACTGTCGGCGCTGTCGGGTGGCCGGATCGTGCTCGGCATGGGCGCGGGCGGATTGTGGGATCGCATTGCCGACATGGGAGTGCCGCGGCTGACGGCCGGCGACGCCGTGGACGCCTTCGAGGAGGCGATCGTCCTGGTCAAGAAGCTGTCGGGCGGCGGCCCTCCGGTCACCTACCAGGGCAACCACTACCAGGTGAACCGGATCGAGCCCGCTCCCGTCGCCGCGCCTCCCGTGTGGACCGGATCGGTCGGCCCGAAATCCCTGGCCGCCACCGGCCGCGTGGCCGACGGCTGGATCCCCGGCCACGCCGCCGACTGGCTCAGCGAACGCTATCGGGCCTCCCGGCCGATCATCGACGAGGCGGCGGCGTCCGTCGGTCGCGACCCGAGCGAGATCCGCACGGTCTTCAACTTCCCAGGACGCATCACCGACCGGCCGCTGCCCGCCACCCGCGACCGAGACGGCCGCTGGCTCGGCGGCTCCGTCGGCCAGTGGGTCGAGGAGCTGACCGGAGCCGTGCTGGAGCACGGCGCGTCGGGCTTCACGCTCTTCTCCGCCGACCACGGCGCTCCCGACCTCACCGTCCTGGCCCGCTGGGCCCAGGAGATCGTCCCGTCCGTACGCGAGGCGATCGCGAAGTAGTGCCGCTCCCCCGGACCGCACTCTGACAGTGGCTATGACCCTTTGAGTACCGGTATTGACCTTATTGATCTGTTCGCTTCGGGGAACGATCATCGAGGGCAGCAGAGCTTCTCAACCCCCCGGGAGGATCTTCATGATTCGCCGCGCATCGCTGGCCGTCCTGCTCGCCCTCGGCACCCTCACCGTCATCGGCTCACCCGCGCACGCCCGCGCCTGCAGGATCGACTTCCACTGCGAGACGTACTACTACAGCGACTCCGACCACACCACGCTGGTGGGGATCAAGTACGAGAACTGCGTCGGCGATGAGTCGTGGGTGGGCAGGCGCGGGTCGTACGCGGAGTTCTTCGAAACCCCCTGCTGACCCCGGACGGCTCGCCCAGGAAGGCGATGTGACCGGCGCGTCGGACCGTCCGCAGCCGATGCGCCACCATCACCATCGTCCGGCCCGCCACCAGGCGCGACGGACCGCTCCCCTCGCCCATGGGGCTCCTCAAGGTATCGATACCAGTGGTAGCGCAATCGGTTATCGTGTGGGCATGACCCGAGCGACCACCTCCGCCAGACCACCCGGTCGCCCGCGTACCGGCGTCAACGCCGTGGTCTTCGCCGCGACGCTGAGCACGGTCCACGAGCTCGGCTACGCGCGTGCCACCGTCGACCGCATCGCCGCCGCGGCCGGCATCGCCAAGACGACGATCTACCGCCGCTGGCCGACGAAGGGCGCGCTGATCGTGGACTGCCTCCTTGACGCGTTCGGCCCGGTGCCGCTGGAGGGCGCCGGTCGAGCGGAGCTCATGTCCTCGGCCATCCGCTGGATCGCGGCGAAGATCGGCGAGCCGGGGGTGGGCGACGCGTTCGCCGGCGTGTTCAGTGACGCCGTCAGCGATCCGGCCCTGCGCGAGGTCCTGTCCGCGCGGTTGCAGGACCCGTACCGGCTCGCGCTCCAGGACGCGCTCGGCGAGCCGGAGGACCGGGTCCTGTTCTTCATCGACGTCGTCGTCGGAACCCTGCTCCACCGGATGGGCATGACCGGCGAGCCGATGTCCGACGCCGACGTCACCGCGCTGGTCGAGATGGTTCTGCTGTACTTCCCTGACGACGCCGGTCCGGCCTAGGCTTCGGTCCGCTTCTCCAGCCGGCTGCCGCGCGGCAGGGTGACGGCCATGATGTTGCTGGGGATGTCCAGTTCGATGCGGTGCCATCGCCCGCGCGGGACGACGGCGGCGGTTCCGGCCGTCAGCCTGATCTCTTCCTCCTCCTGTCCCGGCCGCTCCGGGCGGAGGTAGAGACGTATCTTCCCGATGATGCAGGACACGACCTCCTCGGCCTCGGGGTGGACTTCCCAGTGGTCGGCGTGGACGTCGGCGTCGGTCTTCGCATGGAAGGCCCTCACCTGCCAGCCGTCCTGGTCGGAGCCCGTTGGTCTCTTTCCGGCGTGGATCTCGCCGCCTTGGTGAAGCCGGAACGAGGATGCGAACAGATCGATCGGGGTGACAGTCATGCCGGAACGACCTTCCTGAGGGGTGATCTTTCAACTGGCGTGGAGCGGATCGCGGTCATCGGTCTGCGCAGCCTCCTCAGCCTGCTCAACCTGCTCGGCTGGTGACGGCGGGCTGGTCCGGCGCAGAACGGTCAGGGCGATGAGGACGGCGGCGGCCAGGAGCGCGGCGCCGAGGGTCATGCCGAGCGCGTATCCGTCGTTGAGGGTCTCGGGCGTGGCGATCTGGCCGGTGCGGTGGTGGGCCGCGGTGCCGAGCACGGCGAGTCCGAGCGAGGCGCCGATCTGGCGTGAGCTGTTGAGCAGGCCCGAAGCGGTGCCGGTCTCATGGGGTGCGACACCTGCGGTGGCGGTGGAGACCACCGGTCCGAGACAGAGCCCGAAGCCGACGCCGACGACGATCGACGGTCCCAGGACGTCGGCAACGAAGGAGCCGTCCGAACTGATCAGACCGAACCAGGCGAAGCCGGTCGCGGTCAGCAGTCCGCCGATGACCAGCAGGGTCCGAGGCGCAAGGCGGTAGCCGAGTTTGACGGCGAGCACGGAGCCGGCGATCACACCGAGGGCGAACGGCAGGAACTCGATCCCGGCCAGGGCCGGCCCGGTTCCGAGTACGCGTTGCAGGTAGAGGGAGACGAAGTAGAAGGAGGCGGCCATGGCCGCTCCGACCAGGAGGTTGTAGGCGTTCGCGCCGGCGACTGAGCGGTTGGCGAACAGGCCGAGCCGGATCAGCGGTTCGCGGGCGGTGGTCCGTTCGAGGTGGACGAACGCGGCCAGCAGCGCGGCGGCGATTGCCAGGGTCGTCAGGGTGATCGGCGAGGTCCACGCATACTGGTCGGTGCGTACGATGCCGAACACCAGCAAGGTCATGCCCGCCGTGGCCAGGACGGCGCCGAGGATGTCCGGACGGCCGCCGCGAACCGGGGTCGGGGCGACGGCGACACCCCGCCAGACCATGGCCAGCGCGCAAGCGACCATCGGCACGTTCACGAACATCACCCAGCGCCAGCCGGCGTACTCGGTGAGCAGGCCGCCGACCAGGACGCCGAGGGCGCCTCCGGCGGCGTTCATCGCGCTCCAGATCCCGAAGGCCCGGACGCGGGCCCTGCCCGTGGGGAACGTCGTGGTCAGCAGCGCCAGCGCGGCCGGAGCCAGCGCGGCGGCCCCGATGCCCTGTACGGCTCGGGCGGCGACCAGGTGACCGGGCTCCTGGGCGAAGCCGCCGACGAGTGAGGCCAGGCCGAACAGGCCGAGTCCGAGCAGCAGGATCCGCTTGCGGCCGTACCGGTCGGCGGCCTTGCCGCCAAGCAGCAGCAGTCCGCCGAAGGTGAGCGCGTAGGCGTGGATCACCCAGGTCAGGCCCACTGCGCTGAAGCCGAGGCCCGCGGCGATCTGCGGCAGTCCGACGTTCACGACCGACAGGTCCAGCGAGACCATGAACTGCACGACGGCCACCGCGGCGAGGGTGAGCCCCGGCCGCGCACCCGACTCGATGGCTGCGCTTCCGGGTGTACCGACTGGGGTTCTCATGACCGCAATCGTCGTCCAGCAACTGCTCAGAGGCGTCGTACAAGCGGAGTGATCTGCCACTACCACATCGGGACCCACCGCCGCCCGGACTACGACGCCGGGAGTACTCCCCCAGGACGAGGCGGCGTCACGACTCCAGGCCGGCCAGGTCGAGGCGGGCCGGCCGTTCGGCCGGGGGCGGAGAGGATGTCGATCTCGGCGATCCTGCCGTCGGTGCCGCCCTCGACCCGCGGATCAGGCACCGGTCGCCATGGCCGAGATCCGCATGGCCGCCTCGCGGGCGCTGTCGCTGCTGCACAAGCAGCAGATCCGATTCACCGCCGATCGCGCCCAGCCATCGCCGATCTCGGCGACGGCGCCGAAGCGGCCGCTTGATCTCAGCTCCGACGACGCCATCACGTCGAAGGCCACGATGGAGTTCCTGGAGCCGGTGATCGCCCTCCTGCAGGACCTCCCCGAGCCAACCAGCGAGACTGGCGACATCGCCGCGAGTAGACGCCCCCGTACCTGACCGCAATCGATCAATTGACCGGGCACCGATGACTTCCGGGCGGCATTGGCGTCTGAACACTGGCAACAGGCCACAGACACCGCGGCCACGCGAGCGCTACGGCCCGGAACACGCACGTCCCCTGGCAAGCACAGGCCCCAGACAACCCGAGACCACGGAGCTACGATCATGCGGAAGCTGATAGCGACAGTGTTCAACTACTCCCTCGACGGCATTCTCGCCGACGATGGCACCGAGTTCTGGAAGTTCTGCTTCAGCCTGCCCGAAAATCGTCAGCCCGACGACCAGGCACACCTCGACTTTCTCCAGAGCGCCTACGCGCACATCATGGGCCGCACCGCCTACGAGGGCATCGCCGAGGCCATGACAACCTCCACCGACCACCCGTTCGCCGACATCCTGAACGCCGCACGCAAGGTCGTCTTCTCCCGGACCCTGAAGACGGCCGACTGGGCCAACACCACCATCGCCGCTGGTGACACGGCAGAAGAGATCGACAAGCTCAGGCTGGGCGGCGACGGCCACATCGTGGTCTGGGGCGGCGTCAGGCTCTGGCGGTCGCTCATGCGGCTCGACCTGATCGACGAGCTCCACCTGAGCATGTTCCCCTACGTCGCGGGCGAGGGCACCCGGCTGTTCGACGGCGTCCCCAAGTCCTACCAGCTCGACCTTGTCTCCAGCACCGCCTCCAGCAACGGGATCGTCTATCTGCAGTACCGGCGACACCGCTGACCCAGCGGCCGACATGCACCGCACACCACGACCCCGTCCGGCACGTCCGGCGGGGTCTTTTCACGCGGCTCATAGACCTCTCGACCATCCATCTGCGCGCCGAACGCGAGCAACCTACTTGCCTTACGTGCATGAACGCCCCTCAAGCGGCGGACCAGCCAGTTCGCTTGGCTACCCTCAGATAACGATGGAGGCGCGGACGGGACGGCAGTTGTCTTGACCGCACTGACCTTGCGACGCGTCATCGCTCTGACCCGCGGCTCACAAAGCAGGTCCGGACGCGTTGCCTGCGGCCGTCCGGGCTAACCCTGCATTTTCCGCGACCGGCAACGTGCACACGAAGGCCGCGGTAGTGCCTGAGGGACGTGCTGGTCGCTTCATGACGCTACGCTGCAGCGCCGCCGCGTGCCTCGGTGTTCGCGGCCATTTAGTCCTGCACGTCGAGTGTTTCAGCGGCGACAGCGAGAGCTGCGTACGCCTGGACCAGAGCCAGGAGCTCCATCATCACGGCACCGGAGCGGGCGTTAGCGACCTTGAGCGTCTCTTCCGCCCTGCGGAAGTAGTCCTGAGCTTTCGTGTTAGCCATGTCGTTTCCTCTCGCGCCTGGTCACAGGTAGGTCTCTCCGTCGCAGGGTCAGTGCGGACGTATTCAGCTTGAGCTGTCGGATCCCGGCCCTCCTCATTCAACGCGGTGCGGTCCGCTTCGCCGCCGAGCTGAACGCACGCGCTCCGCGAGGTCAGCCGGGCGGGCGGTAGACGACCTTGTCCGTCGAGCGGCCGGGATAGACGACGAGCAGGTGCTCCTCCAGCGGCGCGTCGGGGTCGTTCTCGTCCCATGGCAGCGTGCGCGCGTGGACGCGCAGGCGGTAGTGGCCTGGACCGGCGACGGCCAGGTCGGGCAGCGGCCCGGCCGCCCCGCTGTCACCGCCCTCGGGGTAGGTCGGCACGATCAGGCGGCCGCTGCGGCTGGCGATGCCCACCTCGACCACCTGGTCCCAGCCGGTGAGCCGGAGCGGAGGGGCGCTGTCGAACGCCTTGACCGTCAGGCACATCGCCGCGTTCTCCTCGTCAGTCACGATGGCGGCGCTACTGCCTGCGGCGTCGATGAACCCGTCCTCGATAGCGTCGAAGATGTCGGCGGCCTCGCCATCGCCGCCGTAGATGTCCCCAGGATCGCCTGCGCTGTCGTCGCGGTCGTCGAAGACGGCGTAGCCACCTCCTTCAAACAGCATGTACGCGGCCGTGCCCTGCCGCCTGGCCCGCACCCTGGGCCACGGGTCGGCGCACCGGGCGTTGGCCTCGGCCTTCCACGCGGCTTCCTGCCGGTCGCGCTCGGCCTGCCGGCGATGGGCGTCGGCGTTCTGCCGGGCGACGATGCCGGGGCACAGGTACTCCAGAGCCGCGGCCAGCTCGATGGCGTCCGCCGTGCCGCCCGCCCGCTTGTGCAGCACGTGCCGTTCCCGATCGCCGGGCAGCGCGCACAGCTGTGCGCCGTAGGCGAGGATGCGCTGGTCGGCCAGGTCCTCGGGGAACATCGCGTCCGCCGCGAAGGTCTCACCCCTGGCCAGGCAGAGGAACGACCGCCGCCGCTCCTCGGGCCCGAGGCCGGTCGCGGGCCGAAGCCGGTCGCGGCAGCCCTCGTCCGCGGCCGTGTAGGTGAGCCGGGCGTCCCCCTCGGCGCCGACCGCGGCCATCGGCAGCACGAGCCCGACGACGGCGGCGAGCAGCCGCGGCGTCCGCCCGGTTCCGGTCACCGCGACGCCCTTGCCGGTCGCGGCGAGCTCGTGCGCGGTGCGCGCCGCCCACACGACGATCAGCCCGTCGAGAGCGTGCACCGCAAGTGACAGGCTGTCGAACGTCACCCGTCCGACCTGGAGCAGCGAGTAGACCTGCGGAACGAGGAGGGCGGTCCAGCCGATGGCGACCGTGACGGCGCTGAACCGCCCGTCGCGTCCCTGCCCGGCGATGATCATCGCCTTGCAGCCGAGGGTCGCCATCGCCACCAGGAGTGACGCCGTCAGCAGCGGGCCCTCGGCGAACGGCCGCAGCGCCGCGGCCAGGACCCCGGTCAAGCCGAGCCCGAGTGCGATGATCCGGAACCGGGCCGATACCCCGGCCAGGGCCCGCACCAGCAGGAACATGGTGGCGGTCCACACGGCCCAGCTCGCGGCGTACTCCGCGACGCCGGACACGTCGTCGAGGAGTTCCCAGAGCAGCAAGTCGCCGGCCACGTCCGCGTAGAGCAGGCGCCGCAGCCACGCCACATCACGCGGCAGCGCCCCGGCGCGCGGCGAGGCCGGCCCGCGCAGGATCTGCCACAGCGCCCACGCGTTGAGCACGCCGATCGCCGCGGGCAGGAGCCGGGCCCCGTCGTCCCACGGCCAGAAATCGGCCGTCGCGACTACGGCGAACCACCGCCCGCCGTCGTACCCGGCGGCGACGGCGGCGGCAGCCAGGTAGAGCGCGACGGCGACGGCGGCCAGACGCCCGAAGCGGTAGCGGGCGACGGCGGCCCGGAGTAAGGCTACGATGCGGATGATCTTATTGGACCGGCTGGGCCGCCCGGGCCGGTCAGCCGGGACCCAGGCAGTGCAGGACGGCGGCCACCCGTCGGTGCAACAACGCATCCGATCACTGCGGCGCTGATGGGCGTCATCCCCGGCTTCTACCTCTTCGGCTTCGACGAGATGTGGACCACAGGGGTATGGGTCGTCGCTGGAGTGCTCGGGTACGTGGCGGCAGCCTGATGGGTCCCCGATCGGTGGATCGCGATCACGGTGACCGGCCTGCTGCTGTCGGTGCATGTGATCTCGGGCCGGGTGCGGGATCCGCTGCACGAATGGCAGGAGGCCCTGGCCTTGCAGCGGTCGGGCATCCCGCCGCTCGCACCGGAGATACCGGGCTACGCCACCAGACGAGCCGAGCTGTGGACCGGCGAGGACGACGGGACGGCGATCTGCTCAAATACGCGGTGGATGTCCAGATGTTCCTCCGTCGTTTCTCAAGCCTCCACTCCCAGAGCTGCGTGCGGCTCGCCTTACCCTGGCCTCAAATGGGGCCCGGACGGCGTCTCCTGCACTCCTTCGGGGGATGGCCGGTGGATTCGCGAGGACTCGGACGGCGAGGTCGCGGTGTTCGCCAGGCCGCCTGCAAGAAGGCCGACTACTTCGCCCGTAACGTCCGCACCATCGAAGTCCTCATCGACCGCGACAGCATTCGCAACGGCGCCGCCGCCAACGGACAACCCTGGAAGTACTACGACTTGGGCGACGGCTACTGCAGCTACGACTTCTTCGCCACATGCCCACACCGGCTCGCCTTGCGCCCGCTGCCCCTTCTATCTGCCCAAACGTTCGCACGTGGGACAGCTCCTGGCCGTCAAGGACGGCATCGAGCAGATGCTGGAGCAACTCGATCTCACCGACGACGAGCGCGAAGCTCTCGAAGGAGACCGCGACGCAGTCGCGACCCTCGCCGAACGTCTCGCCGACACCCCCGGCGCTGGCCGGACCCACCCCGAACGAGCTCGGCGGCAACAGCGCCTTCCTCTCTCTCACGGCCGTGAGGGAGAGCCTGCGCGTTCTCAGAAGCCAGCCAGACGGGGTGGGTGGCTCGTGACCCCGCTATTCGTCAGCAGGCAGGGTCAAGCGCAAGCGCCCGATCGTCCGCAAGACCTCGGCACGGTTCTTGGCGGTCTTGAGCCACGTGGGCAGGCGCTCTACCAGACTTGCTGGAGCCCCCGCCACAAGGTCGCCACGTTCACGCAGCTTCGCTGCCACATAGGCCTCCAACAGGTCGAGATGCCGCACGTTATAGGCCCACAGCACATGTCCGCAGCAACTCGCCTGCAACCACACCGGCCGCTGAAAGAAGGGATCAACAGGACCGCCGACGACGGCGGAGCTGACCGTTTCGTCCTTGAAGTAGCCACACTCCCTGCAGCGCAAGCGGCGACGGAAGTTCATGGTCCCGGTGGGAGCCGTTTCGCCGTCCTTAAGCGTCTCTGGATGCGCAATGACGACAGCGCACCCGTCGCACCGAGGACAGCGCACCAACACCTCGTCGATGAAATCGTACCCGTACTTCCGTTCGCGCCGATCTCGGAACCGGTCACCAGTATCCGATGCACTTCCTGTCACATGATCAGCCTGCCAGAGGCCCATCCCGGTACAGAGCCGACGCCCGTCTCACCCGACCCGAGCGCCATCAGATTTCCGCTCACCGCCATCGCTGTAACCGGATATTCGCAACAACATGCCACTTACAACCGTTGTCGACGTCTCGAACACCAAGAAACATGGTGCTCAGCGAGCGGTGGCACCTCGCCTCGTCAGCCGTCGAAGCGCGCCAGGCAGAGGTCAGCCGGCTTTGGCGGAGTCGAGATGGCGGGTGTCACCGAGGCTCATGACCTGTCGGTTGTGGAAGAAGTCGTCTTCGCGCAGCGTGGTGATGCTCCCGGATCGCACCCGGAAAGCGACATGGCCGACCGCCTTGATCGGCATCTTGATCCAGGACGCCACGACGAATGTCAGGGAGCCACCGTGCGTCACGATGATCTGGTGTTCGCAGGGGCGCTGCAAGATCTCGTCCATGGCCGCGTAGACGCGCTGCGCCACCGCCGCCTTGGTCTCGGCACCCTCCACCCCTTCGTCGTGTTCCAATCGCTCCCCGGCAGGCGGCGGCGGGATGAATCGTTGTTCCAGCCACGCCTGTGGCCTTCCCCCCGCCTCTCCGTAGGATTTCTCTCGCAGTCTGCGGTCCAGGATGGGTTCCACGCCGAACAGCTCGGCAAGCTTCTCGGCCGTCTGCCGGGTGCGCCGCAGATCCGAGGAGAACAGTTCCACATCGGCGCCGTCCGGGATCTGGGCCCGCAGGGCCTGGGCAATGGAGGCCGCCGCGCTGAGGCCGGCCGGCGTCAGTTGCGAATCATGCCAGCCGCCGACAACCCCCTCGACGTGGTGCGTCGCCTCCGGATGGGTGACGGCGTAGATGGTGCGCATGAGTGAGCCCTTCCCGTAGGGGCTGTTCTGAGTGATCTCAAGAGCAGTCCACGAGTTCCCTGAATGCCGATGATCATGGCTCTGTCGCCGACCCTGGTCACGGACTGTCGGTGGCGATGGTGCGACCGACGACGTGGATCGGCAACGCAGTCCTCGGCAGCCGGATCGTCTTGGGCGATCCAGGCACGGCCCGAGCACTTACCCCGCCAGCTCCGCCAGCCACGGATGCCCGGGGTGCACGCGCTCCAGCCACTCACCAAGGAGGTCCCGCCGTGCTCGGCCCAGCAGTGGCAACACCCCGTCGAAGTCCGCCTGATCCTTGGGCCGCCGTGCTTTGGCTTTGAACAGCAGCACCAACTCCGGCACCAGGTACGGAATCCCGTCCGCTGTCCGCTCGATGATCGCGTCGTAGGGCAGCCGCAGCCGCTCGTCCCGTCGGCAGATCCACGTCCCGCCCTCATGTGGCTCGCGGAAGACGTCGAACAGGAACTGACCGCTTGCCGGATCCCGCAGCCAGGTCTGATGCGTGGCCGATAGCGCCTCGGCTCCCGCCCCCGCCCAGACCCGTCCCGAACCCACCGCGTCAAACACGTACTCGGGGAAGCGGTCCCGAATCTCCGGGAAGCCCGCCGCGGGCACGGCGATCTCCAGATCGCCGTGCGGCCGTGATTGCCCACCGCGGAACAGATCCAGCGCCCATCCCGCCGCGATGCACCAGGGTGCGCCGACTCCACCCAACCGCTCCGCGACCTGTTCCGGCCGCCAGGCGTCCACCCACCGGGCATTCAGTTCGTCCGTATCGAGCACAGCGCCGCCGGGCGGGAGGGAATCGGTCATCGGCCCAACTTACTGCCGCGACCCGACCGGGGCCACGCGCCGAGGCCGAGTCCCACGACCTGATCGATGCCCTGACCACGGCAGGAGTGCAGCCCTTCCCCCGACAAGGGATCCCAGGGCGCGGGCGGAACCATCCGCACCCCGTTCAACCGCCACCGGCACCGGCCCCAGCCGTCTGGCCGGCAGCGGGCGGCCGATCGCTCTCACGCCCGCGTCCGCGCCATCGACGAGCACGCCGTCGTCACCCTGAAAAGCTGGAAGATTCTGACCAAGCTGCACTGCTAGTCCGCATCGCACCACCGCGATCATGCAGTGACCGGCAGACAACGGATATGGCGGTGAAAAACTCACAGAACTCCGCCAGGATGACGGACATGACCAGCAAAAAGGTACTGGATAGCGCGGTGCTCGCCGTTCAGCGCGACATGGACGCGACCGGCCTCGCCGGACGACTCGGCTTCGATACCCCCGAGTGGGACGACCTCGGCTACCTGCGCGTCGAGTACAAGGGTCGATACTCCAGCCTCGGGCTGCGTGGTGACGACGCGCATGAGCCAGTTGCCACCCTCGTGCTGATCGCCGATCTCGCCCAGGCAGTGATCGGCGAGCAGGAGGGAAAGATCTGGCCGACCTGTCCAGCACACTCCCTCGGGCTGCATCCGAAGCAGGCGGGCGGGGCCGCGCTCTGGACATGCAAGGGCGGAGGCGGGCACGCCGTGGCTGCGATCGGAGAACTCGAATGACGGGGCTTGACACCGGCCCCGCCGACATTCGCTGAGCTTTTTCGCCCGTCTCCATGTGGATCACTCGACCCGCAACAATGCCTCCTGCCCGCGTCGCCGTCACATGCGGATTCCGCCTGGAGGACAGCAAGCGCAGCGCCGCCGTCCACTTCGACCGCCGGCACGACATGCACCTGTACGCGTGGAGCGCAAGCACGCGTGCCGGCCTGGCCGCGTACTCGGTGACCGGAGCGGCGTCAGTCGAGGGTCTCCTTCACGAGGTCGAGGTAGGCGTGCCCGGCGGCGACGCCGTCGGGTAGACCGAGCGCCGCGAATCCGTCCAACAGCTCGCGCAGCGTGGCGAGGTGGTGCTGCCAGGAGGCGGCGGGCGCGTAGGGGCCGCCGAGGAACTTGATCATCCGGGCCGTTTCCGGCGAGCGGCGGGCGATCTGCTTGCCGGCGATCGGAACCATCACCAGCCGTGCCATCTGGTGCTCGATCGGACGTGCCGGGCGGGGTCCTGAGGCGCAGTGTGCCCACAGACCAGGAGGCCCAGGGTGTGGGCGTTTCCCAGGCTGTCACGGCTGTCAGGTGGCCCTGGGCGACCTGCGTACGATGCTGAGGTCGATCGCGGTGGCGACGGCCGCGTGCCAGGGTCAGGCTGGCGGCTGGGCTGAGGCTGCCGGTGACCAGGACACCTTGCTGCGGATAGTTCGCGCGCTCCCCTCGCCCGCCGCCGGCCCCGCTGACCGGTGACGAAGTCAGCGAGCTCCCCCGTCTGGTCAATCCCGGGCGGGCCGGCCAAGGCTACTGGGTGAGAATGCTGATGCCGAGCATGCGCGCGCCCGACTCGGTGCGCGGGCGGTGTGTGCTGCCGGGCGCGAACACCACATAGCTGCCTGGCCCCAGGCGTTGCCCTCGGTCGATGAACTCTCCCGAGATCACGTAGTAGCGTTCCTCTCCCTCGTGCACGTCCACCTCGGGCCACTCGGTTCCCGGAGCGAAGTCGTACATCCACCCGCGCGCCCATTCCGTGACCGGCAGGCGCCGCCGGATGATCCCAGGGACGACCTCCACCGGTTCGACCTCGTCAACGTGCAGGATCTGAACATCACTGGACTCGTGTGTCATGGACACATCGTCGCAGCGCCGACCGTACCGGCCTAGTGTCTGGAATGACGCTTACGAGTACTTTTCTGCCATGAGTGCTCATCGAGTGGTCGCCCTGGTACTGCCGCCACAGTCCACGTTCGAGCTGGCGTGCGCCGCCGAGGTCTTCGGGATGCGCCGACCCGGTCTGCCCGGCCGTTACGACTTCGGCGTGTGCACGGAGAACCCTGGCGCCGTGCCGACCCTGGCGGGCTACGACATGGTGGTCAGCCAGGGGCTGCCCGCGCTCGAGACCGCCGACACTGTGGTGATCCCCGGTTGGCAGCGCCGAGAGCCACCTGCCTCGCCCGCCGTGATCGACGCCATACGGCAAGCCCACCGGCGCGGCGCCCGCATCGTCGCCATCTGCTCCGGCGCCTTCCTTCTGGCGGAGGCGGGGCTGCTGGATCACCGCAGGGCGACCACCCACTGGCGGATGGCCGCGGAGCTCGCCGCTCGCTTCCCCGGTATCCAGGTCGAGCCGGACACGCTGTACATCGACCTGGGCGACGTCGCCACCAGCGCTGGCACCGCGGCAGGAATCGACCTGTGCCTGCATCTGGCCCGCGCCGACCAAGGCGCCGCCTACGCCGCGCAGATCGCCCGGCACATGGTCATGCCGCCGCATCGCGAGGGCGGGCAACTGCAGTACGCCCCTCCCGCCCTCTCCGGTCACCCGCCAGAGTCTTTGGCCGCCCTCCTCGACTGGGCCGTCGAACGACTGCACGAGCCCCTCACGGTCGACGACCTCGCCGCGCAGGCGAAGCTCTCGCCGCGCACGCTCGCCCGCAGGTTCACCGACCAGCTCGGCATCGCCCCTGGCCGATGGCTCCTCCAGCACCGCATCATGGCGGCCAGGACCCTTCTGGAAGAAACAGACCTCCCTGTGGAGACGATCGCGACCAGGGTCGGCCTGTCCTCTGCCGTCAACCTCCGCAGACGTTTCCAGGCGATGGTGCACACCACACCCGCCGCCTACCGCCGTTCCTTCGGCCGCCGTGCGGGCGGCACACGCCCGCCGTAGTGGTGCCAACCTGCGGTGATCTCGACTGAGGCCAGCCCTTTGCTGGGGCCCGGAAGGGCGGGCCAGGTGGGCAGGACGGTGGCGTCGATGCCGACGCCGCCAAGACCTCCCCCGACCCCGCCCGGCCCGCAACCCACTGGCCAAGTCCCATCGCCACATCGAGACCGGGCCGTTCAAGTCCCATCGCGACGTCGAGACCGCGCTGCTGACCTCAGCGCTCACCACCACGCTCCTGCGCCCCGGCTCCTTCGCCGGCAACGCACGCGCCTGGGCCTCGCCCATCAAGGCCGGCACCTCCACCTGACCGGCCCCGACTACTGGTGGTCCTACAACGGCCGTCCGGTCCCCCTCACCCGCACCGTCGAAGAGCTCACCGGCCACGCCGCCCGCACATTCGCCGCCTGGGCTCACGACCACGCCACCGACTTCGTGGGCTGACACCCACCAAGACGCCCTTCGCCCCGCGAGCCGATCCTTCGGCCGCGGGGCGGCACCGACGGTCTTCAAGTGGCACAGCTGCTCCGTTGTTGTTTCCCGCACTACTTCGTCCGGCGCACGCGCTGTACGAGCACAGTCTGTCCGTGCCGGAGGTCATGCGCGAGTGCTACGGGGTCGACCTGCCGTTGGTGTTCCTCGTGCTCGCCGAGGCCGGCCTCTGGCATTCCGACCTCTTGGTCGTGTGCACCGATCAGCCGTGGCGGCCGGCCGTCCCGCCGGCCGGTCGCCGGGCGGAAAGGCCGGAGCGCGGCGCGGTCAGTGGGAGTCTGGTCTGGGGATATGGATGCCGGCGGCGCGGAGCTTGGTCTCGAAGAGCGCGGTCAGCCGCGCCGCGGCCGGCGTCTGCTCTTCGCCGTGGTAGGCGATCAGCGTGTACCGCGTCGCGGCATCGGTGCGGGCTTGCAGGCCGGTCACGGTCTTCAGCAGTACGGGGTCGGCGAGGTAGTGGTCGGCCGCGGCGGTGGCGAGCTCGGCGATGCGGGGGTCGTCCGGTTCCCAGGCCGCGGCTTCGGCTACGCGCTTGCCCAAGGCGATGAGCCGGGTGTCTTCGAGGGCGTGCTCGAAATGGGTGAGGTAGTCGTCGAAGCCTTCTGGGACCAGGGCCCTGGCCAGCACCCAGCCCTCTCTGGTGGCCGCCACCTCGTCCGCGGAGAATCCGAGGCCGGGCATCCGCTCCAGCAGCGCCACAGCGCGGTCGGGCAGCAGAGCCCGGTCACCATCGGCGAGCCGGTGCAGCGTGTCACGCCGCACGATCAACTCCTCGATCCGTTCGGTGAGCTGCCGCTCGACGTCGGCGAGCGCGGCGGCGAACAGCGCGGCATCGGCGTCGAGCAGCGGCTCGATCTCGGCCAGCGGCACCCCGGCGGCGGCCAGCGTTCGGACCTGCACCAGCCGCAACAGGTCGTCCGATCCGTACCGCCGGTAGCCGGAGCTGTCGCGTTCCGGCTCCTTGACCAGGCCGAGCTTGTGGTAGTGCCGCACCGTCTTCACGGTGACGCCGACGAATGCCGCCGCCTGCCCGATCGTGACTCCGTTCCTCATCTGCTCAGCCTGCCTTGTGTTCGAGCTCGGCGACTACGTACACAAAAGCCGAGCATATGGACGGGCCACGCCGAGCCCGTTGAGCTCGGCGTGGTCCCGGTTCGGGTTCTACCTGATGCACGACCGGAAGGGGTCGCCCCTCGAGGGGTACGGGTCACAGGTGCTCAGTCGGTCGGCCGAGCCGGATCGGCCTGCCCACCGCAGAACACCTCGTTGACGAGCCTCTGCTGGGCGATCTGGAATGCTGTTGCGATCGACAGGTCGGCGTCGTCCACGCAGTTCAGCGCGGCGGTCAGGGTCTTGCTGCCGTCGGGTGTGCTGTACATCAACGCCGCGTGGCCCACGGCGGCGCCGTTGTGGGAGATGACGGTGCCGCCGCCGTCCGTGTTCAGCACGAACACTCCCAGGCCGTAGTCCATGTTCGGGATGCCCGTCGGGTGCGGGGTGCACATCTCGGCCAGCAGCGGGGCCGGCAGGAGCTTGCCGCCCATCAGCGCGGAGATGAACGTGTGCAGGTCCTGGGTGGTCGAGATCATGTCACCGCCGCTGGAGATCCAGGAGGGGTTCTGGCGGGTGATGTCGATCGTCTTCTGCTCGCCGGCGTCCTCGTACCGGTAATAGGCGTGGGCGTACGGCTCGGGGATCTCCGGCGAGGCGTCCGGCACCACGGTGCCCGACAGCCCGAGCGGCCCCAGGATCAGCCGCTGCATCTCCTCGGCGACCGAACGGCCGGTGACCTTCTCGATCAGCAGCCTGGCCAGCACGTAGTTGGTGTTGGAGTAGCTCCAGCCCGTCCCCGGCTCGAACCGCGCCGGCTTGGACAGCGCCAGCTCCACCAGCTCCTGCGGGCGGTAGATCTTGAACCGGTTGTCCATCCACTCTCTGCCCGTGGTGCTGTAGGGGATGGGGATCCCCGGGGTGACCGTCCCGTCGTCGTTGACCTCGCCGCTGAAGTTGAACACCCCGCTGGTGTGCTGCAGCAGCATCCGCACCGTGATCCGCTCGTCCAGCCCGAGCTCGGGCAGGTAGTCCGCCGCCGGAGCGTCCAGCCCGACCTTGCCCTCGGCCACCAGCTGCAGCACCACGGTCGCGGTGAAGGTCTTGGTGTTGCTGCCGATCCGGACATGCCCGTTCGTCGGCGGCTTCGCGGTCCCGCCCAGCTCGGCCGCCCCGGCGCTGCCGGCCCACTCCCCCAGCTCGTCGTTCACACGCAGCGACACCCCGACGAAACCGGAATCGACGATCTCCTCGATCGCCTTCTGCAGCTCGGGGCGATCCTGCCCAGCAGCAGCCGCCGGCACGGGCCCGCTGTCCGCAGCGGCCACCCCGGCGGCGTCGAGGGCGGTGGTGATCTTGCGGGCCATCTCGGCCGTGGTGGGGCTCGGCCGGCCCTGGTGCATCTGGGCGGTTTCGACAGCGACGAGGACGGTGCTGCGGAAGTTCTCGGCCTCGGCCGGGTCCTGCTTCTTCAGCAGGTTCATGGCCGCGGTCAGGGCTGGCAGCACGCGGTCGGCGATCTCGGCCACGGACGTGCCGGCCAGGTCTTTGCCCTTGGGGTACTCGGCGAGCACGTGCCCGACCAGGCCGGTGGCCGAGCCCAGCGCGATGCTGCCGTTGGTGGCGATCTTGTGGGGCTTTCCGGCGGCACCGGCCGCGGCCATCAGCGACACGGCGCCGTACGCGGCGGTCCGCAGGGTGCTCTTGTCCTGGTCGGAAAGGGTGATGGACATGGTGGTTTGCTCCTAAAAATCTGTTATGTCCGGTCGGCGTCGCGCCGCTGCGACGAGCTTCCACCCTGACCCAAGGTCAACCTCAACCGTGATCTAGCTCACAGCTTCTCTCGGCGTTGTGGTTGAGCTCCCATGCCGACGAAGACCGCCTGGAGCAGGCGATCGCAGTAGGCGGGTGTCAGTGGCTGCCGCGTGATCAGCAGCCGGACGTACAACCCGGCCCGGCTCAGGATCATGTCGAGCCGGGCCCGGACCCGCACAAGTGGACCGCCTTCTGGCAGGACCGGCCTGTCAGCCGGGGCGGCGGAGGGTGCGGCGCACGGCAAGGCCGCCGAGGGCCGCCGACGCGAGCGCCAGGATCCCGGCCTCGGTCCACTGGAAGCGCCAGAACCTGGACGGCGGGTGGTAGTACACCGCGTACCGGTAACCCTTGCCGAACAGGCACGCCTGCCACGCCTCGGCGTTCTTGCTGCTCTGCCCCACGTCCACCCGACGGGGGCAGCCGCTGACCGACGGCTCGGCGACCTCCCTCCCGGACGGCTCCACCCAGGCGGCGCTCACGAACCTGGCGTCGGGATCGTCCAGCAGCACGGTGCCGGACAGCTCGGTACGCGCCGGCCCGGCGTAGTAGTCGCTCAGCTGGAACAGGGTGAACATCGTCACCGTCACACCGGCCACGACCAGCGCCATCGCGGGCAGCGTACGCCGGAACAGGGTGCCGGCCACGGTGCCCAGCGCGAACGCGTACAGCCACCACGCCGCCGGCTCCACCCCGACCATGTTGAACACGCCGATATTGCCGAACGTGGAGTCGGCCCCCGCCCTGAACACCGGCCGCCACAAGCTCACCATGAGCGACAGCAGCAGCCCGCCCGCCACCACCGCCGCGCCCAGGACCGACAGCTTGACCGCCAGCCACCGCCACACGGGCACGGCCTGGGTCCAGGCCAGGCGGTGGGTGCCGCGCTCGTACTCGCGGCCGAGCAGCGGCGCGCCCCAGAATGCCCCGATCAGCGCGGGCGCCACCAGCGGCATCCAGCCGAAGATCGAGTACACCGCGTCGTAGCGCTGCCCGAGCGCCACCGCCAGATCGCCGCACGCCACGGCGGGCCCCGGGCAGCCCGGCGGGGCGTGCTCGGCCACGTACCGGCTCGCCTCCACCCCCGAACCCAGCAGCAGCACTCCCAGCAGCGTCAGGAGGCCCGCCGTCACGAGGATCTGCGCCCGGTGCTGGCGCCACGTCACCCAGATCACGCGCCCACCGCCGTCAGCCCCGGGAGCGCCGCCGACTCGGGGCTGCGCAGGTAGCCCACGACGAGCTCCTCCAGCCCGGGGCGCCGCGCCTGCCAGCGCGGATCGAGCGGGGCCCCGCCCCTGACCAGCATGCTGACCTGCCTGCCGGTACGGCTCGCGCCCACCACCTGCGTCCCCGCCGCCGACGCCTCGTCCGGCCCGGTGAGGACGAGATGCGCGTCGAGCAGCTCGTCGATGTCACCGCTGACCTGCAGCCGGCCTCCGTTCAGCACGACGAGCCAGTCGCAGGTCTCCTCCAGGTCGGAGACGACGTGCGAGGACAGCAGCACGGTCAGCTCGCGCCCGGCCACCTCCGCCATGATCGAGCGCATCACGTCGTGGCGGGCGAGGGGGTCGAGGTTGGCCAGCGGTTCGTCCAGCACGAGCAGGTCGGGCCGGCAGGCCAGCGCCAGCGTGACCGCCACCTGGGCCTGCTGGCCGCCCGACAGTCCGCTCACCTTCCGCTCCAGCGGGATGTTCAGCCCGGCGAGCCGGGCGGCAGCGGCGTCGTCGTCCCAGCGCCGGTTCATGCGGCGGCCGAAGGTGAGCATCTCGGCGACGGTGAAGTTCTCGTACAGCGGCTTGTCCTGCGCCACGAACGCCGCCTCGCCGGCCACGCGGACGCTTCCCAGCGCCGGCCGCACCAGGCCCATGGCCGCGTGCATGAACGTGGTCTTGCCCGCGCCGTTGGGGCCGACGAGCGCCGCCACGCGTCCCGTGGGCACGGAGAGTGAGCAGTCGCGCAACACCCACGTACGGCGATAGCGGACCCCCAGCCCGGTCGACTCCAGCGCGGGACTCATGCCACGCCCTCCTTCGAGGCATCGGCCAGTACCACGGTGATCAGCGCCCGCAGGTCCTCCTGATCGAGCCCGGCCGCGAGGGCGTCGCGCACCCACGCCTCCAGACCGCGCCGCAGCCGCGTGTGCTCGGCGAGCGTCGCGCCCGCGATGCCCTGCCGGACGAACGTCCCCATCCCCGGCCGCCCCTCGACCAGCCCCTCGCGCTCCAGCTCCCGGTACGCCTTGAGCACCGTGTTGGGATTGATGGCCAGGCTCTCGACCACCTCGCGGGCGGTCGGCAACTGGTCGCCGGGCCGCAGCGTACCGAGCCTGAGCGCCTGTTTGACCTGGTGAACGAGCTGCAGGTACGTCGAAACGCCTGAGCCGCGGTCCAGGTTGAACTCGATCAACCAAAACACCCTTTCACTAATCGAATAGTGAAAGAGTGTTGGATCGGACCGCTCGGTGTCAACCCGTGATCGACGCCGAGCAGGCGGCGGGCGAACCCGGGGCGACCGTCCATGCCGACTGCGCGGTCAGGCCATCGGCCCTCATGCGTGTACGCGGGTGGTCCCGGCGAGGCCGGGACGAACAGGCTGCGCATCTGCATTCCGTTGCCCTGGAGGTAGCCGATGGAGGGGCGCAACTGCTGCTCCCATTCGCTCAGTGCCTGCGTCACGCTGCGGGGATGACGGGCCAGCATGGTGCCCAGCAGGTCGGCCCCGGCCATCCCGCTCGAGGCAGCAGTACGGGCGGCGGGCTCAGACCCGTAGCGAATCCCATCTGAACTTGTACGGCAAGTTCGAGCTCGACATGAGCAAACAGCTCGACCTCGGGCCAGGCTCGGACTTGAACGCGCCTGTCAGCTGAGTCGTCTACCGCGCCGACCCCGGCCGCGCGCTCATCGCCGCCGGGGTCGGCACCCCTTTCATTCTCCCTTCTTGCACCCCTTCGGGGGAGAAGCCGGCGGCCTGGTCCAGCCCGACTCGAGGCCGCGGGCGTGGTAGCTCATGACCTCACCTTTGGTCGCCCCCAGAGCGGTGCGGGCCGCATAGGAAACGCGCGAGAGCGTCTCCCCCGTCCCCGGGTCGAGGATCTGCCTGTAGTAGACCGGCAACTCCTTGCGCGGCTTGTTGGAGTACACCAGGGAGCCTCCCGCCCCGCCGAAGTCCACGGATATGCCCCTTCTGCCCAGCGGATCCGTCACTGTGCCCATGACCTTGGTGGTCGGCAGATCGGCCAGGACGCGGATGATCGCGGCGCGCTGGGCAGGGCTGAGCGGCATGCCCAGGAGGTTCGCGGTGGTCGGCAGGAACTTCTCGAAAGGCTGCGTGAAGCCGCGGCCGTTCCAGATCTCGTGGTAGGCGCGGAGCTGCTTCACAAGCTCGGCCGGATCGGTGGGGATCGCGGCCAGATCCGCCATGGTGAACTCGCTGACCGTGGTGTCGGGATAGTTCCCCGTGGGATCCATTCTCAAGATGTACCTGCAGTCCTTCGGCTCATCGGCGACCGGAATCGAACCGCACGGCCCGCTGGTCTCGCAGTGCCCCTTGACCCAGGCGGGAGCTCCCGCCGCCCGCCAGGCACGCTCGTCCTCGGCCGTGGCCGGGCGGGCGCTGTCCTGCCGCCACACCTGCGTGAGCACCAGATCAGCGGGATCGCGCGGCTGCCAGGTCTCGCGGCGGCCGACCACCACGAGCCTGTAGCCACCGGTAGACAGGTGGGTGCCGTCGATTCTCACGTCGCGCCAGTAGGCGCCGCTCTCTGCGGGGAGCTTCTCGATCCTGTCGGCCAGGTCGAACAGTTCCTGGTTGGTCTTCGGCGGACTGAGCACGGCAGGGGCTGATGCCAGGTTCGTCACCAGCGCGAAGACCAGCGCCACGATCGCGGCCGTGGACAGCGGCGCCCACAGGACCCACAGGCGGGACCGGGTCCGCGAGGCCGGGACGGCCAGCAGGGTCCGTCTCGGGCGCGATGGCCTGCGCGAGGGTTCTTGTGGTGCCTCGGCGGTGGCCATGAACAGCATGTCGTCAGCGGAGATGCGTGATCCGCGGTCCAGCGAAGCCGGGCGGGCCATGGCGAGCAGGTCCGTCGCGTCGGGCTTGCGGCTCATCGCAGTTTCCTTCCTGGAACGGTCACGGGCTTTCGGGATGTGGTGGTGTCGGTGGCTTCGATCGCCGACTGCAGTCGGCGGCGCGCTCGATGCAAGCGGACGAAGAAGGTGGCCTTGGTGCAGCCGAGTACCTCGGCCGCTTCCGTGGTGGATAGGCCATGCCAGGTGGTCAGGGTCAGGATCTCTTTGTCTGCCTCAGACAAGCCGGCCAGGGCGCGGAGTACGGCGACGCGCTCGGTGGCGTGTTCGCCCACGTCGGTGGCGGCCTCTTCCATCCACGTTCGCAGTTCGGCTTCCAGAGATTCGCGCCGTGCGGCCTGCCGGAAGTTGTCGCGCAGAATGTTGCGAGCGACGCGGAGGAGCCATGGCAACGGCGCGTGGTCGGGGATGCTGTCCAGACGCCGCCAGGCCACCAGGAAGGTCTGGCTGACCACTTCCTCCGCGAGTTGATGTCCGGCGCGACTTGCCGCATAGCCGTACACCCGCGCTTGGTAGGTGTTGTAGAGCGCGGTGAAGCGCTCATGGGGGTTTGGCAAGCCGGTTCCTTCGGTTGGGGACAAACGTTCGTAGAGCAAGTGGTCCGAAGGAAGGCTTTCTTACATCCCGATTTCCGCATCTTCCCAACAGATCGGCCTCGGGCCCCTGCCAAGACCCGACCCCAAGCGGGGCGACTGGCCGACCCCGCGTCCCGCCTACGCCCTCTCCGGGGGCTTCTTCGGCCGGCGGCGTACGGCGTCGCCCTTCAGGTGCCCGTACACCGTGGAGCGCGGCACTCCGAACAAGTCCGCGATCTGCTGGACGGTCTTGTCCCGCGTGTCGTACAGCTGCTGGGCGAGGGCGGCCTGGGCGGCGGTGAGCTTGGGCCGGCGTCCGCCGACCCGGCCGCGGGCGCGGGCTGAGGTCAGGCCGTCCATCGTGTTGGCCACGATCAGCTCGCGCTGAGCTCGGCCAGGACCGACAGCATGCCGAACATCGCGCGGCCCTCCATCGTGTCGGTGTCGATGCCCTGCTCGATCACATGCAGCCCCACCCCGCGTTCGCGCAGGTCCGCCCCGAGGGTGACCAGGTGCAGGACCGAGCGCGACAGCCGGTCCAGCCGGGTGACCTTCAGCGTGTCGCCCTCGCGCAGCAGTTTGAGGACCAGGTCGAGGCTGGGCCGGGAGTCCTTGGCGCCACTGGCCTTGCCCAGATGGATGGCACTGCGGTCGACGCCCGCGCGCAGCAGCGCGTCGATCTGGTGGTCGGGGCTCGGGATGGGTACGGAAACCCCCGTGCCCGCCGGGGAACTCGACCGGCCCGACGCCCAGCCGCGCGGCCAGGGCCAGCGAGGTCCGGCAGGTGACCAGCGGCGTGGAGGCTACCCCGACGCCGACCACGACGCGGGTCTTCGCGAGCGCGGCGACGTCGGGTACGTAGCGGGTGGTGCTCCGCAACTCGGCCCGGAGCTCCCATGGCTCCGGCGAACCGCCACTTGGGTGAGGTCGGCTGTGGGAATGACGCGGGCGACAAGGAGCGGTACGGGCTGCCTCGCCCGTCGGCTTCTCGCCTCCACGGGCACGACAGCTAGCCTGTTCGGCAGGGCTTTGGCGGGTGCCGGGCCCCGGCGAGTGAGGGAGACGATGTCGGCGACGCGACTGCTGGTCCTTGGCGTGGTGCGGTTGCATGGTCAGGCACACGGCTATCTGGTGGGCTCTGAACTGGAGTCGTGGGAGGCCGGGCAATGGGCGGGGCTCAGGTCGGGATCGATCTACCACGCGCTGCGTCAGCTGGCCAAGGAAGGTCTTCTGGACACCAGCGAGGTGCACGAATGGCCGGGCCGCGTCGATTACGCCATCAATGAGAAGGGCGAGGCGGAGTTCCTCGGGCTGCTCAGAAGCGCCCTGAGGGTTCCCGATCGGCGTCCGGAACTGCTCAACGCGGCACTTGTGCTGCTACCCGCGCTGCCCGAGGAGGAGGTGATCGCGCTGCTCAAGGAGCGGGTGCGCGCTCTGGAGGGTGAGCGGGCGCAGATCGTGGCCACGGCCCGGGAGGGAAAGCGCCCAAGGAACGTGACAGAGCTGTTCACTCTGCGCGCGGCGCAGGCAGCGGGTGAGGCGGCGTGGATCCGTGACCTGATCGGGCGGTTGGAACGCGGGGAGGAGCCGGCCTGATCGGCCGGAGACCGGTTTGACGGCGGGAGGGTAGGTGAGCCATAGTTCGATACCCAAATTTGGTTAACCAAATTTGGGTACCTCGAAGGAGATTCATGCGCATCACGACAGCGGCACTTCTGGCGCTCGTCTCGATCCCCGCAACCTCGATCCCGGTAGCGGCGAACGCCGCCTCCGCCTGCCGGGCAGTCAGCGCCGAGGTGGCGATGACCTCCAGTGGCCCCGCCGACCAGCGCGTCGCCGGTACTCTGTGTCTGCCGCGCGGCCGTGCCGCCACCGTTCAGCTGCTCATTCCCGGCGGCTTCTATGGCCAGGCCTACTGGCGGATGCGCGGCGACCGGCAGCGCCCCTCCTACGTGGAGACGATGACCGCCGCCGGGTACGCCACGCTGGCCATTGACCGTCTCGGTACCGGGGCGAGCTCCTACCCGCCGAGCACCCGCTTCGGGCAGGACACCCACCAGATCGTCATCCGCCAGCTCATCCGGCAGTTGCGCGAGGGTCGTCTAGGCGGGGGCCGGTTCGCCAAGGTCGTCCTGGTCGGCCACTCGCTGGGCTCGACCCTCGCCCGCACTGTGGCCGCCGCACATCCGGCGGAGGTGGACGGCGTCATCCTGACCGGCGAATCGAGCGTGCCGAACGAGACCGCTTTCGAGCAGATGGGCGCGGGAATCTACCGCGCCGCCGACGACCCCCGCTTCGCCGGGCGCGGGCTCGACGACGGCTACCTCACCACCCGGCCCGGCCTGCGGGCCACCTGGTTCTACCACGAGCCCAACGCCGACCCCAAGGTCATCGCCGCCGACGAGGCCACCAAGACGACGGACGTCTTCCCTCCCGGCGACTCCTACACCCCGCCCTCGATCAACAAGAACATCCAGGACCCCGTACTGATCGTCAACGGTGAGCACGACAAGCTGCTGGCCGGAGCCCGCTCCTCCTCCGCCGCGCTGCACGCCCAGGAGGCCCCCTTCTACAGTCCCCGCGCCAAGCTGGAGACCGTCCTGGTCCCCGGCACCGGGCACGTGCTCAATGGCCACCGCACCGCGCCCCACTGGTTCGCCCAGGCACGCGAGTGGGCCGACCGCCGCGTGGGCGGAGCGGCGCGATGAGCCAAGAGCCGATCGACAGCCCGACCGAGTGGGTGGCCAGGCACGTCAAGAGCTACGCCGAGTCCGGCGGCACTCGCGGTCACCTCTTCCACGGCGCCCCAACGCTGCTGATCACGACGATCGGCCGCCGCTCAGGACTTCCCCGGCGCACCGCCCTCATCTACGGCCGTGACGGCGACCGCTACCTCGTCGTCGCCTCCAACGGCGGCGCCGCCGACCATCCGCTCTGGTTCCACAATCTGCTCGCTCAACCGCAGGTCAAGGTGCAGGTCGGGGCCGAGGTGTTCGACGCGGTGGCCCGCCTGGCGGCCGAGGGTGAGCGGCTGCGCCTGTGGGAGACGATGACCGGGATATGGCCGCGCTACATCGGCTACCAGCGGGAGACGTCGAGGCAGATCCCGATCGTGATCATCGAGCGGGCGGCGATGCCAGACCTCGGCTGATGATGATCTGCAGCCACGCTCATGCATATCTCGTTGACCGCACTGGAGCTTTGAAACACATCCATGAAACGATTGTGGGTGAGCGACGACGACTTTTCCCGCGTGGAAGCCTTCGACTGCCCGATGTCCTCCTGCGCAGCCCCGGCCGGATCGCCGTGCCGCACCGGCCGGGGCAAGGTGGCCGCTCAATACCACACCGCCCGGTTCCGGCTCGTGCCGTCCCTGGCCAAGGTGCTCAACGTGCCGACCCTGGCACTGCGCAAACCCCGGACCGCGGGGGTGGAACTATCCCGCCCCCGGCACCCGGACGTCCGGACGTCCGGACACGCCAAGATCGGCTACGCCCGCGCTTCGACGGTGCGCCAGTCGCTGCAGACCCAGCTCGACTCCCTCAAGGCCGCCGGGGTCACCCGAGTCTTCTCCGAGAAGATCTCCACCCGCGCCACGCGGCGCCCCGAACTCGAGCGGGCCGTCACCCTGGCCCGTGAGATGCGCGCCTCCGGCGTCGCGGTCACCCTGGACGTCCACGAGCACAAGCGGCTAGGCCGCGGCCTGGCGCTGGCCGAGCTCGCCGAACAGTTGCGCGCCTGCGACGTCGGCCGGGAGTTCCTCACCGGCGAGCTGCAAGGCAGTCACGATCCGTCCGGCGTAGTGTTCACCGTGCTCGCGGCCCTGCCTGGGATGGAACGCGAATACATCCGCGACCGCACCCGGGAGGGCCACGAGAGCGCCCGCAAGAACGGCAAGGCCATCGGCGGCGCCACCGTCACCGATGAGGCCATGCTGTCCATGGCGCTGCATCTGCGCGACCAAGACCTCAGCCTGCGCGAGATCGCCTCCCGCCTGGTCATCACCCAGGGCGCCAAGATTCGCCATTGCTACTGGGACCCCGTCCAGCGCCGTACCCAGCACCGGGCCGGCCGGCTCCGGGCCGAACACCGCACGCACCCGATCGACCATCGGCCCGGTGAACTCGGCGTCCACCTCGTCGGTGTGGTAGCTCAGCAGCACGGTCGGCGGACGGTCCTTGAACGGGAAGATCCACATCGACCGTCCGGGTTCTGCAAACTCCGGTCGTGAAGCCGGAGTGCCGATTGCGTCTCATGTGAGAGTGACCAGGGATGGACCCGACCTCTGGAGACGTGAGGCGACGACCTCGTCCCACAAGGCCTGTCGCCCGCTTGTACGCAAGCAGTGCAGCGGCTCAGCAGGCAGGAGCGCCCATCAGAAACGAGCGCGATCGCGGTCCCGCGAGCGTGTCAGAGCGCCTCGGTGTATCGACCGAGTTGCCGCAGCTGTGAGTAGACATCGACGACTCCCCAGAGGTCGGTGATCTTGCCGTCGGCAAAGCGGATGATGAAGATCTCGTTGTAGGTGACGGATCTGCCGGTCGCGGGCATGCCCCGGTATTCACCGGAGTTGGTCCCGGTGACCGTCTGCCGGACGACGATCTTGTCTCCCTCGGCGAGCAGGTCCTCGACCGTCACGTGAATGTCGGGGAACGCGCGCAGGAGGGTCTCCCATATGCGCTTCTGTGCCTGCACCGCGGGCATCTCGGTCCGCTCCGCCGTGTGGAACCGCCCGTCCGGGTGAATGTACTCGTCGATCGCCTTCGCGATGACCTCCAGATCGCCGCTGTTGATGGCGTCGTGGAAGTGGTGGTACGTCTCCTTGTTACGTGCTTCCTGGTCTGCTGACATGCGCATCTCCTTAGCTTGAAAAGACGCCTGCCGGGTGAAAACGGCGTCTCGATAATTACGACGAGACGGCCCCTCGGATTGTGATGCCGGCGATCCACCGCCCGCCTGGTCAGCCGTTCGGTGGGGCGGAGAGTTCAGCCGTCGATTCATCACATGGGTTGATGTGTGCCTTGCTCCCGGATTGAGACGCTGACTCCTCCAGCAGGGAAGGGACAGGACACATGCCAGAAATGAGCGGCGGGAGTACACGCGCGACGGTGAGTCGTCGTGGGCTGCTCGCCGGTGCGGGTGCCGCGACGGTCACCGTGTTGGGTGCCGGCGGCGCCGCCGCAGCAGTACCGGAGACGACGGGTTTTGGGCCGGTGACGGTACGGCCGGGCGACTTTCGCTACGACAACCTGCTGCGTGGCAACAACTTCCGGTACGTCGGCCGGCCGGAGGAGATCCGCGTGGTCGGGTCGACCGATCAGGTGGTGCGTGCGGTGTCCGATGCGGTGCGGTCCGGCCGGCGGATCGCGGTGCGCAGCGGCGGGCACTGCTTCGAGAACTTCACCGCCGATCCGGCGGTGCGGGTGCTGCTGGACCTCTCCCCTATGGACGAGGTCGGCTATGACGCCGATCGGCGGGCGTTCGCGGTGCAACCCGGCGCCACTCTCGGGCACGTGTACCGGACGCTGTTCAAGGGCTGGGGCGTGACGATCCCGGGCGGCGGCTGCCCGGAGGTGGGTGCCGGTGGGCACATCGCGGGCGGCGGGTACGGGCCGCTGTCCAGGCGGTACGGCTCGGTGGTGGATCACCTGTACGGCGTGGAGGTCGTGGTGGTCGACCGCGACGGTACCGCCCGTACGGTGGTTGCCACCCGCGAGCCGGACGACCCGCACCGCGACCTGTGGTGGGCGCACACCGGCGGTGGCGGCGGCAACTTCGGCGTGGTCACCCGGTACTGGTTGCGCTCGCCCCGCGTCGCCGGCGCCGACCCGGCCCAGCTGCTCCCGGCGTCACCACAGCGGATGCTGCAGCACGTGGTCTTCTGGTCCTGGGAGCACATGACCGAACAGGCGCTCACCGGACTGCTGCGCAACTTCGGGACCTGGCACGAGCGCAACAGCGCGCCCGGCTCTCCGTACGCCGGGTTGTACGGGATCCTTCAGCCGTCGCACCGCGCCGGCGGAACCGTCATGCTGGTCGCGCAGATCGACGCGGACCTCCCCAACGCCGACAGCATGGTGACCGACTTCCTGGCCGCGGTGACCGCCGGCACCGACCTCACACCGGCGCTCGACATCCCGCGGACGATGCCATGGTTGCACCGGATGACCTGGCCGGGCACCGGCGAGCCGGGTGACGTGCTCAACCGGCGGTACAAGATAAAGGCCGCCTACCTGCGACGCGGCTTCACCGACAGCCAACTCGCGGCCGTCTACCGCAATCTGACGAACTCCACCGGAGGGCCGGGCGCCGGCATGCTGCTCGTCGGCTATGGCGGCCAGGTCCGCGAGGTAGCGCCAGGGGCCACCGCGATCGCCCAGCGAGACGCGGTGATGAAGGCGGTCTACCAGACGATCTGGGCCGACGAGGCGGACGACGCGGCCAACCTCGCCTGGGTCCGCGGCTTCTACCGCGACGTGTACGCCGAAACCGGCGGCGTGCCCGTGCCCGGCGAGGTCAACGACGGCTCCTACATCAACTACCCCGATGCCGACCTGGCCGACCCGGCATGGAACACCTCAGGCGTGTCCGCGCACCGGCTCTACTACAAGGACAACTACCCGCGCCTGCAACGGGTGAAAGCCCGGTGGGACCCGCGCAACGTCTTCCGGCACGCTCTGGCCATCGAACCTCCCCAGGCCGGCTGATCGGCATCGGGACGTGCCGGTGCGGAGATTAGATTGTCCGCTGAGGGCAAGCGCCGGAGAGGAGGACGCGAGTGAGCGAGCCGACGGCACGATGGCCCGTGACGGTGACCGCCGGGCCGTATGCGTTGCTGGCGCTGCTGGCCGGTGTCACCGTGGCCGTCAAGCGCTCGGCGGGCGAGTCGCTGCTCATCGACCTGGCCCTGTGCGCGCTGATGGCGGCGTGGATGCTGGGCGTCTTCACGCTCCGTCCTGCCTGGCGCGAGCGGGTGCCGGTGATGGCGGTGTTCTTCACCGTGCTGATCCTGCTCATGGCGATCCTGGTGATCAGAGACCCGTGGTTCGGTTTCTTCACCCCTGCCGCGTACGTCTTCGCCTTCCGGGTCCTGCGCTGGCCGTGGGAGCCGATCGGCGTCGGCGCGGTGGCGGTGGTGTCGGGCACGGCTCAGGCGTACGGCGTGGACAAGACCACGGCCGTCGGCCTGATCACCTACGGCGCCGTCGTGGCCGCGAACGTCATCCCCATGTGCGCCTTCGCCTGGTACGCCCGGCGCGACGCCCGGCGGAACGAGGAGCGCGAGTGTGCGCTCCACGAGGCTCGCGAGGCGAACCGCAAGCTGGCGGCGTCGCTGGCGGAGAACGCGGCCCTGCACGAGCAGTTGCTGGTGCAGGCACGGAACGCCGGCGTGCAGGACGAGCGCCGGCGGATGGCGCGGGAGATCCACGACACCCTGGCGCAGGGGCTCACCGGCATCATCACCCAACTGCACGCGGCCAAGCACTCCGGCGACGATCCGGCGGAATGGCACCGGCACGTTGAGGCCGCGACCAAGCTGGCCGGGGAGGGTTTGTCCGAGGCGCGGCGGTCGGTGCACGCGCTGCGCCCTGAGCCGCTGGAGACGGCACGGCTGAGCGAGGCGCTGGCCGGCGTCGCTAAACGCTGGTCGGCACTTCAGGAGATCCCGGTTCAGATCATGACGACCGGCACGGCGCGGCCCATGCGGCCGGAGGCCGAGGTCGCGCTGCTCAGAACCGCACAGGAGGCGCTGGCCAATGTGGCCAAGCACGCGCGGGCGAGCCGGGTAGGGGTGACGCTGTCGTACATGGAACACGAGGTGGCTCTGGACGTGCGCGACGACGGCGGCGGCTTCGATCCGGCCTGGCTCACACATGATGTCGCCGATGGCCCGCGTACGGCTCACCGTGGATTCGGACTGATCGCGATGCGACAGCGGATCGAGGGCCTGTCAGGCACGCTGCAGGTCGAGTCGGAGCCCGGCGCCGGCACGGGGATCTCGGCCCGCGTCCCCGCCGAGCGGGCGGAGTCGCCCGCATGAGCCGCTCCGATACCGTGATCAGGCTGCTGATCGTCGACGATCATCCGGTGGTCAGAGACGGCTTGAGCAGCATGTTCGCGCGAGATCCGGAGTTCGAGGTGGTCGGCGAGGCCGGCGACGGAGCCGAGGCGGTCCGGCTCGCCGATACCCTGCGGCCGGATGTGGTCCTCATGGATCTGCGGATGCCCGGCATGGACGGCGTGAGCGCGACAAGAGAGCTGGCCGGGGGCGGGAGCGGCGTGCGCGTGCTGGTGCTCACCACGTACGACACCGACAGCCACGTGATGCCCGCGATCGAGGCAGGTGCTACCGGCTACCTGCTCAAAGACGCTCCCCGTGATGAGCTGCTGCGGGCGGTCCGGGCAACGGCCCGGGGCGAGGCGGTGCTCGCGCCCTCGGCGGCGGCCCTGCTGATGAGCCGGGTACGCTCCTCCCCCTCGGGGCCGCTCAGCCAACGCGAGCTCGAAGTGCTCCAACTGGTCGCGGCGGGGGCCACGAACCGGGAAGCGGCGGCGAGGCTGTTCATCACCGAGGCCACGGTCAAATCTCACCTGCTGAACATCTACGGCAAGCTCGGTGTAGGTGACCGTGCCGCCGCCGTCACCGAGGCGTTCAACCGGGGACTGCTCGTCCCGCGACCACCGGAACAACCCTGACGCCGTAGCGGCGCAATGTCATGAGTACTTCGCCGCGATGGATTTGAGGGCGAAGAGCAGCACGCGCTGCCAGTACATGACCCGGCTCTCGAAGGAGGGTGGGTCGATAGGGAACTGTTGATGAGCGTACGGTTCCGCTCCCCGTCCCCCGGCGCGTACCAGTAGACGCGGTGGTCCGCACGGGACAGGCAGGCCAGGCCGCCGATGCCGTTGCCGATCACCATGTCGTCCTCGATGTCCGGCGGAGTGGAACCCGGCTCTCCGATGTCGCGGACCTGAACGATGCGGCGGCATGGTCTGGACCCACCTGGAGCCGAATGCCGACACCAGTTCCGCCCCCGTGACCATCTCGGGGGTGCAGACCAAGTACGCCTGAAAGGGGCAGTGGCCCCTTCTCTCCACGGGAAAAGAGCTGGTCAGTGAGTACTGCGGAGGCGGGGCGGGAGTTCTTGAGTGACAGCGAGGCTGCCGCGTACGGCCGGTACTCGGGTGCTCCGTCGCAGGCGGAGCTGGAGAGGTTCTTCTTCCTGGATGACGCGGACAGGAGGCTGATCGCCGAGCGGCGCGGGGTGCACGCCCGTCTCGGCTTCGCCCTGCAGCTGACGACGGCCCGATTCGTCGGGCGTTTCCTGACCGATCCGCTGGATGTGCCCGATGAGGTGCTGGTGTATCTCGGCGAGCAGCTCGGGATCGAGAATGTCTCGCAGGTCAAGCGGTACACCGAACGGCGCAACACGCCGTTCGAGCACCAGGAGGTGATCCGAGAGGCCTATCAGCTGAAGGAGTTTCCCCAGGCTGAGGCCGAGTTCACCGCCTGGGTGGACTCGCGGGCCTGGAACACCGGCGAGGGCAAGAAGACCATCTTCTACGACGGCGTGACCTGGCTGCGCACCGACAAGGTGCTGCTGCCCGGCGTGACCACCCTGGCGCGCCTGGTCGCCCGAGTGCGCGATGGGCCACCGACCGGCTCTACGCCGCGCTGCATGCGGTGCTGTCGCCGCGGCAGCTCCAGCCCGAACTCCTGACCATGGGCATCTCGGGCTTCTATGATGCCGTCGGCGTAGAGCAGCAGCCGGTCGCCGGGCTCAAGCTGATACTGCGCGGCCGGGACCTCCGCGGACAGACCGAACCCCATCGGCGGGTCCGGCGTGCTGGCGCCCATGAGCACCTGGACTATCGGTGTGCGGCGTCGCCGACGCCGACAAGCTGACCAACTGGCTGGTGGTCAACGTCCCGACATGATCTCTCAACGGGTCGGTGCTCGTCGTGGAGGTGGATGCTGATCACTCCAAAAACGTTGGACGTCTGTCGGACATCCTGCGACCATCCGCACTGTGACAGATGAAGCCGATCGCCAGACGTCGTTCCCCACCAGTTCGAAGCACGTGCGCTTCGTCGAGTTGTCGAGCACTGCGCTGTCCGCTCTGCTCGATGGGGATCTGCCCGCAGCCAGCAACGCGGCCGGGGTCGCGCTGACTGAGTACTTCGTGACAGACAGAGCACGGTGGCTGTGGCGTATTCGGATCGACCAGATGGCCGCCGATCCCCGCCACGCACCGTGGATAGCGCGGCAGGCGGTGACGGGGCCTGAAGGTGTCGTCGCCGGTCATGCCGGGTTTCACGGACCGCCCGATGAGGCGGGCATGGTAGAGATCGGCTACGCGGTTGCTCCTGACTTCCGTCGCCAGGGGTACGGCCGAGCTATCCTGATCGAGTTGCTGCGCCGGGCCGCAGCCGAACCGGCGGTCAAGACCGTACGTGCGACGATCAGTCCCGATAATGTAGCGTCCCTGGCCACGATCGCCGGCTTCGGCTTCGTCCAAGTCGGCGAAGACTGGGACGAAGAGGACGGTCTCGGACTCATCTTCGAAGTCCCTTCCAACCGCCGTACTCATTGATCAACTGAGTCGCGGCTTGCCGTACCCGAGCCGCTCGTTTGGGGCTCATGACACGTTTCTTACCGGCCCCCCCTACTCCCGCCCCTGGCCCGGCCTGCGGGAAGCGGGACAGGGTGGCCGCGGGCGCGTTCTGCCAGGGCGCGCAGAGGGGGGCCAGCGACTCCCGACGTCCGAAACTCCGGCCGCTTCCGGCCCCGGGGAACAACGGAACAGTGGTTGGCGCTAAGCGATTGATCTTGCTGGTTACTCGGCCTCGGTGGGCTGGAGGACCTGGTCTTGGAGGCGCTGTCGGAGGTCGGCTTCCTCCAGCGTGAGCGGATCGTCCGGGCGCCGGATGCGTACTCGGCGGGGACGCGGGATGCCGTCGACGTCCTGGAGGTCGGCGAAGTCGGCGTGCGCCGCCTCGACGGCCTCGGGGTACGCCTCCTTCTTCCCGTGCTCGGCGAGCGCGCGGTAGATGCTGGCAACGCTGGGGGCCTGGCCCTTGCGCTTGCGGGGGCGGTCGATGACGTGCCAGCTGACGCGGACCGGCGCGGGTGGGGGGAAAGATCGCCTTACTCGGTCTCTGACCGCGCCGGTCTGCCGGTTCGTCTTCGCCGATGCCGGTTTTGCCGCGATCCCGCCACCACCTGTGAAGCCGTGATCCGCTGGGCCGCCATCGGCCTCACGACCCGGCGCCGCCCGGGGTGAGGATTTCCATGAGATGTCCGTCGGGGTCGCGGAAGTAGGCGCCCCTGCGGCCCATGGTGTGCTTACTGCGATAGATCTGCCCGATCTCTTGGCATGCAGGATCGCCGTAGTGGGTGATCCCGCCGTGCTGGATGCGGGCGAGGGCGGCGTCGAACTCCTGCTCGCTGACTATGAACGCGTAGTGGTGTGGCTCGAAGTCGTCCAGCTGGTCGTAGTCCAGACTGACCTGGTTGGCCAGCGTGACCGGCGTGAAGTGTGCCACCGGCGGATCGACACTCAGGCCGAGGATGTCGGCCAGGAACTGCGCCGAGGCTTGCGGGTCACGGGCGGGGACGATGGTGTGATTCAGTTCCACGGGCATGGTGGCTCCTCTTCAGGGACGGGACTACGCGGGGTGGGGCGCAAGGCGCGGCCGGCTTCGGGCTCGGCCTTGGCGACCCGGCATGGTGCATGGATGCGTGACTGCCGGGGGGAGGGCAGGGCTGGCTTCTCCGGCTGCCCTCTCTGGCTGCAGCTGCCGTGTCATACGTTGATCTGCTCGAAGATGTGCGGGTACGACACGATGTCGTCGCTGAACTCGGCCGCCATGCGCTGGAACTCCGGGCTGCCGAACGCCGAGGCGAGCGCCTCGGTCGACTCCCAGACCGCGACGTTCATCAGAAGCTTGCTGTCCGCCGTTCCCTTGTGCATCTGCAGGGAGACGAATCCCGGCTGAGCCTTCATGAACTCCGCCTGCCTCCGAAAGAGGGCCAGGAACGCTTCAGTCCTCTCCTTCGGGACGACGAAGGTGTTGGCCAGGACGATGGGTCCGGTCTTCTCCTTGAACTGCGCGAACATCGGCGTATTCGGGTCGAGACTCTGCAGCTTGGCCATTTTCGGTACTTCCTCTCGCTGTCGGTTGCCCCGCGGCACTGAGGTCGGCAACCGCCGTACTGGGTCCGGCGACGCTCACGACGCTCGCTATCTGTGGCAGAGGGGATCTGACGGTCACTCAAGGGCATCGCTGGTGACACCGAGGCCTCCAGCGACGGCGGCCTTGCCGACGCTTGTTGGCCAACGCTTGTTGGTCAACGTTGTTGGCAAACGTAGAGCAGCAGCTCTGGACTGTCAACACCTGTTGGTCTACGTTGTTGGCATGACCGGCACCACGGAGAACCAGCAGGCCGCACGGCGTTCCGACGCCACCCGCGCCGCGATCCTCGACGCGGCCCGCGAGCGGTTCGTGGCGGACGGCTACGAGAAGGCGACCATCCGGGCCATCGCGCGCGACGCGAAGATCGACCCGTCAATGGTGATGCGCTACTACGGCAACAAGGCGGGCCTGTTCGCGGCGGCCGTCGCGATCGATCCCGGGTTGCCGGGCCTGTCCCTCGAACCGCGCGAGGAGATCGGCCGTACGCTGGTGCGTCACTTCCTCACCCTGTGGGAGGAGAACGGGGAGCTCACCGCGCTGATGCGGGTCGGCGCCACCGACCCGGCCGCCGCCGATCGCATGCAGAGCGTGCTGCGCGAGCAGATGATCCCGCTGGCCCGCCGACTGGGCCACGAGCCGGAGCAGGCGCAGGCGCGGGCTGCACTGTGCGTCTCGACCGTGCTGGGGCTCGCGCTGACGCGCTACGTGCTGCGGTTCCCGGCGAGCGTGGCGCTCGGCCGCGAGGAGATCGTGGACTGGCTCGGGCCCACGGTCCAGCGGTATCTCACCGCACCCACGCCCTGAAGAACGCGTCCAGGCACCCACCGCGACCTCGGTCACGGCGGATGCCCTCAAAGGGAAGACCGAAAGGATCAGCCCTGCTTCTGCGGCTTGCGGGACTTGCCGCCGAGCATCATGAGGCCGGCGGGCACGCAGCCGGAGGTCCACACGGCGCAGCCGCAGATCGCCGGGCCCCGTACCCCAGACGGGCATCCGCCCCGGAAGCTGCGATGCTCATTGATCACGACCCGATACGCGCCCTAACGCCGCGTCATTCGCCGGTGCCCTCGTCGTCCTCGTCAAGGTGGACGGTCGCCGGGTCACGCAGTGGGCGCAGGCCCTCACGTGGCGGGCGGGCGGCGAAGCTGTATCGGCCCAGGCAGTTGAGGTTGGCGTGCTTCAGCGGGGAGACCCGGGCCACGTCCTCGTTGAGGACGTCATGCTCCCGCTCCTCGGGCGGCAGGCCGGGGCCGGGTGCGGGTCGACGGCCTGGCGGACGAGGTCGGCTGGAGCCGCAAGCGCCTGTGGTCCCGCTTCCGGTCCCAGCTCGGCATCACCCCCAAACGCGCCGCCCGGCTGGTGCGCTTCGACCACGCCGCCCACCTTCTCGCGGCGGGTCACGCCGCCTCCGCGTAGCCGCCAGCCGCTTGAACTGCGGATAGGCGGTCCGGTCGATCCACGTCATCCCAGGTCGTCCCTCGCCTCGATCTCGGCGTCCAGACTCCGAAACCGTGGCGACGATCAACTCCACCGGACGCCTTGTTCGCCAAACCGCAACCAACCCCAAGCGGAGGGTTACATCATCCGACAAACAAGCCCCTCTGAGCAGCGCCTCGACACCCGACTGCCCCTTTCTCCCGTACTTGGTCTGCTCTCGGACTCCTTGGCCATCTGCGGCCGGGGTGAGCCAGCCCCTGCGGGATCCGCTCATGCTTCCCCATACATAACAGCATAGCAATATTGATCTTAGACAACATCACTCGTAAGCCATAGCGTCGAGGCGTTTCCAAAGGGGACAGAGCGAGGAGGATCCCTCATGCTTACCCGGGGATTCGATGCTGCGCATCGGACGACACCGGTGGGGTGGGTGCTACGGGCCGTCGTCAGCGCGCACGTGGTGGCGATCGTCGGCCAGCCGGTGTTCGCCGGGGCGTACCTGACCGGTGACTTCGACAGTCTGCGCTGGCACGCGGTCGGCGCCGACGTGGTCACCTCCATCGGCTATCTGCAGGTGATCGTGGCGATCGTGGTGTGGATCGGGCTGCGTCAGGTCTGGCCGTTCCTTGCCACGATGGCGGTGGTGACGGCCGAGACCGTGCAGTACGTCGCCGGGTTGGACGGCGCACTGTGGTTGCACATCCCGTTGGGTGTGATGACCATCGTCGCGCTTGTCGTGCTGTTCATCGCCGTCTGGCGCCGGCCCCTGCTGCGGCGACCGCGGGAGGCCCGCGATGCGTGAGCGTGGCATGACCAGGCGGCAGGCGCTGGGCATCGGCGGGGCGCTCGGGCTGATGGCGGCCACCGGGCTGTCGGCCTCGGCGGCGCTGGCGCGCAGGCCGTCGATCACCGGTGCCGAGTTGCGCAGTGCCGTACCGCTGCCGCCGCCTTTCCAGGTGCCGCTGCCGATTCCCTCCGTGCTGGCGCCGGTCAGCAGCTCGGGCGGCGTCGACCGTTACGCGATCACTCAGCGCGAAGCGAGCGCGGAGATCCTGCCCGGCGTCAGGACGCCGCTGTGGACCTATGAAGGCACCTTCCCGGGGCCGACGATCGAGTCGCGCCGCGGCCGGCCCGTCACCGTGACGCACCGCAATGAGCTGCCCGTACCGACCGTGGTACACCTGCACGGCGGACGGACCCCAGCGGCTTCCGACGGATACCCGACCGACCTCGTCCTGCCCGAGGGCTGGCAGGAGCCGGCCATGCACATGCAGCCCGCCTCCGGACACAGCATGCACGGCACGCAGAGCATGCAGAGCATGCACGATCCGCGTGCGGTGGTGACCACGCTGACACGGGACTACACCTTCCCGCTCGACCAGCGGCCGACGCTGCTGTGGTACCACGACCACCGGATGGACTTCACCGCCCCCGCGATCTGGCGCGGCCTGGCCGGCCTGCAGATCGTCCGCGACGATGCCGAGGAGGCACTCGGCCTGCCCGCGGGGCAGCGCGAACTGCCCCTGATGATCGCCGACCGGGCGTTCGCCGCCGATGGCGGCCTCGCCTACCCCGCCCTCGACCCCACCCTGCGGGAGCAGCCGGGCGTGACCGACCCGTATCTCGCCGGTGTCCTCGGCGACGTCATCTTGGTCAACGGCGCCCCCTGGCCCGTGCACGAGGTCGACGCGGCCCGCTACCGGCTGCGCATCCTGAACGCCTCCAACGCCAGGCACTACGAACTCGAAGCGGTCACCGACGACGGGCGCCGGCTCGATCTCGTCCAGATCGGCGCCGACCAGGGACTGCTCGCGGCGCCGGTCACCCACCACGTCCTGCCGATCGCGCCGGCCGAACGCTACGACGTGATCATCGACTTCTCCGGCGTCGCGATCGGCAGCCGCGTCAGAGTCGTCAATCGGCTCGGCTCCGGCCGTACCCGCGACGTGATGGCCTTCCGGGTCGCGCGCAACGCCACCGACGACAGCCGCATCCCGCGCGTACTCTCGGACGATCTGCCGGCCTGGCGCAGGTCGGACGCCGTCAGGGTGCGCAAGTTCTCCTTCCGCACCGGGCGGATGCGCGGCGGTCATGGGTGGCTGATCGGCGGGCAGCCGTTCGACCCCGGCCGCTCCGACGTCACCGTCGGTCTGGGCGATGTCGAGGTGTGGCGGCTGGTCGCCGACGTCCACCATCCTGTCCACCTGCACCTGGTCGGCTTCCGGGTGCTCTCGCGCAGCGGCCGGCCGCCACTGCCGCACGACGCGGGACTCAAGGACACCGTGTCCCTACGGCCGGGCGAAACAGTGGAGATCATCACTCGTTTCGACGGCTACCGCGGCCGTTACCTCTTCCACTGCCACAACGCCGAGCACGAGGACATGGGCATGATGGCCAACCTCGAGATCATCTAGGAGCACGTACATGCCCGGCCAATCCGGGCATCGTCATCATCGGAGCCAGCCTCTGAACGCCGCTGACCGTCGCGAGATCATCGAGAAGACCATCTCCACCCGCCGCGCTCACCGCCGGAAAATCCAGGCCACTGTGGTGGCGATGAAGGCAGGCGACACCCTGGTCATCACCAAACCCGACCGCCTGCACATCCTGAGTCGAGCTCCTGTACGTCGCCCCGTTATCGTGTTTCACGAGGCGGCTCCGCCGCTTGCTCCAACAAATCCTCAACAAATTCTCGATGATCCCGCCCTAACGTCCACGGCGAGGCACCAGCCAGGTGAAGGGGATTGCGAAATGACACACATCATCGGGAAAGCTGGGGCTGTGCTCAGCGGGGCCGGCCTGTCACTCGTCCTTTTAACCTCCGTCGCGCACGCCACCGCAGCTCCCGCGCACCGAGTCAAAGCGAGCTGCACGATGCGTGACGGCCACAAGATGGACTTCGAGATGAAGTACAGGACGTCCGGCGGGTACCACCGCGTCTCCGACGTCATTTACCGATGGAGCTCCGAGGTGCCGATCCGCCTGAAGACCGCGCATCTTCGCCTGACGGTCGAGCGACGTGGCCAGGACAAGAAGGTCTTCGGGGAGACGCTCCATGAGAAGCAGGCGTCCACCGACGTCTCCTACGACATCATCGTCGATGTCAAGGTCCCGGCCAAGGAGAAGCTCTATCTCGTCGTCGACTCCACGTCAGTGAAGAAAGGCAGAGAGATGCGCTGCGTGGGACGCACCGCCAGCGTGTAGCGCCGTTGGCCTGCATTGAGAGAAGGTCTCAGGTCTGGCGCACCACCCCCGAGATATCCCCCATAAGGGCAGGTCAGAGATATATTCGTCGGATGCTGCGCCAGTATTACCGAGACCCCTGCCCGGCGGCTGCCGTGTCGGGCCGGGGCGCCGCGCCCGGCGCCACCTAAGCCCAGGGACGGGGGAAGGTGTCGCCGTCCAACCGGTCGCCCACGGCGAGTCCGAGAGGGTCGGTCACGATGTGCCCGGTCCCGTTGTAGGTGGTCGCCTCGTCCATGTAGATGATGACGTGCGCGAACCTGGCCTGGTCGGTGCGGTTGGGCAGCGCCATGTGGCCGGTGTAGCCGCTGTGGAAGGTACAGTCGCCGGCGCGCAGCGGTACGGTGACCCGCGGGATCCAGCGCAGGGACGCGTCCATCGTGAACAGGTCTTCCTCGTGGTGGAGGTCCTGCGGGAGCAGGCCGGTGCGATGCTGGGTGCCAGGCAGAAAGGTCATGCAGCCCCGCTCCGGCGGAACGTCGACCAGCGCTATCCACGCCGACAGCGGGAGCCGATCACCTGAGTGCGGCCAGTACGGACGGTCCTGGTGGAACTCCGTGGCGGCGTTGTTGTGCGGCTCCTTGACCAGCATCTGGTCGTGCCAGAGCCGCAGCCGGAACCCGGCGAGCTGTTCGGCGATCCGGCCGAGCCGCGGGTCGAACGTGAGCTCTCTCAGCGTCTGTTCGCGTTGCCAGACGTTGACCAGCTGGCTGAAGACGCCCTCCTTCTCCAGGCTCTCCGCGCGATGCGCCTCCAGGAACGCCTCGGCGCTCGCTCGGAAGCGCTCGACCTGGTCGGGCTCGAGAACACCTCGTACTCGGACGAAACCGTGTTCGCGGTACGCCGCCACAAGTTCCTCCGACACCCGGCCGTCGGCACCGACGTCGCTGCCGGACTGCTCGCTCGCGGTCGTTGTCATCACTGACCTCCAGAATTCTTCCCGTTAGGACCCCTCCAGCGTCGTCGTGGTGTGCCGTTGTGGGCTAGGCCGATCCCGGCGAGTACTCGTACGATCCCGACATGCCCGCCACGCTGCACGAGCACGCGCTGTTCGCCGGAGGCCCGGTCTTCGCAGGTGTCCACCACCTGAACCCCGACATCGAGCCGCACGCGCACGACTTCCTCGAGATCGCGGTGATCGGGACCGGTTGCGGCCGGCACGTGACCAGCCAGGGCGAGCACTCGCTGCGGCGCGGTGAGGTCATCGTGCTCCGGCCCGGCGCGTGGCACGGGTTCCGGGACTGCACCGACCTGACCGTCGCCAACTGCTGCCTGTCCGCCCAGGCGCTACGAGCCGAACTGGCGGCCCTGTACGACATTCCGATGCTCCGCCGGATGCTGTGGACCGATCCGGTGGCATCCGGCACGCACGGCGTGGCGATCATGACCGTCGATCCGGCCGCCGCCGAAGAGGCCATCGCGGAGATCGGCCTGCTCGAACGGGACCTCAAGGCTGACCACGACCGGCCGGGACGCGTGCTGGGCCGACTGATCACCGTGCTCGGCATCCTCGCCGACGGCCGTGACCCCGAACGGAAGACGCTCGAGCCCGCCATCCACCCCGCCGTCGCCGCCACTATCGCCCGGCTCGAGGCAGCGCCTGCCCATCCGTGGCGGCTGGATGATCTCGCCCAGGCGGTCAACCTCGATCCCGCCTATCTCGGACGGCTGTTCAGGCGGTACGTCGGGTTGACGCCGCTGGGCTTCCTGGCCCGGCTACGGGCCGAACGCGCTGCCACCTTGCTGGCACACTCGACCCTGCCGACTGCCCGCGTCGGCGCCGCCGTCGGCTGGGACGATCCGACGTACTTCGCCCGCCGCTTCCGTACGCTGGTCGGGCTGACGCCCACCGAGTATCGGCGACGTGCCCGATCAACCTCCCATCTGCAGCTCAACGTCCCGGAGGCGCCCTCCTGACGTCCCGGCACAGTCAACAACGCCCGCCCACAGTGGCCAGGAACCGGCGCCGCTCCGCCGGCAGCACCGACAGGTCGAGGGTGTACGCGTCCAGGTCGGCGCACCGCTGGTCGGTGAGCTCGTCCGCCGGCCGGTCGAACGTCTCCCGCCGGGCTTCCTCCCGCGCGTGCGACCCACTCGCTGAGGACCGGATCCATGTTGCCGGTCCTCCGACCTCTCGCCCCGACCGACGAAGTTGCCAGATAACCGGGGCACAAAGCGGTCACCCGTCCCCCGCATCGGACCGCTGAGTGGCGGTAACCCCGTTCGCCTTCGCTCGCTTACGCCACTGGCTGTTCGGTCTTACCCTTCTACTCCTGCGGGATGGACAGGGCTCGGGATGGGCACAGGGTGATGGCGTGGCGCGCCTGTGCGGCGCGCTGGTCGTCGGGGTGATCGGTCAGCAGGGTCACGATGCCGTCGTCGTCTTGGTCGAAGACGGCCGGCTCGATCAGGACGCATTGGCCGGAGCCGACGCAGAGGTTGGTGTCGGCTGTGATTCGCATCATTCCTGCCTCACCAGGTGACCGGGAGCTCGTGAACGCCGTAGATGACGGCGTCGCTTTTGAACGGCAGGTCCTCGGCCGGTGCGGCGAGTCGCAGGGTGGGGATGCGGCGGAACAGCGTGTCGAAGACGACCTGCAGCTCCATCCGGGCCAGGTTCTGGCCGAGGCACTGGTGCGGGCCGAATCCGAAGGCGAGGTGGTGGCGGGCTCCGCGCTCGACGTCCAGTTCGGCCGGATCCTTGAACGCCGCCGGGTCCCAGTTGGCCGACAGCATCGAGACGATGACGCCCTCGCCGGCCCCGATGCGCGCCCCGCCGATCTCGACGTCTTCGGTGGCCAGCCGGGAGGTGACCCCGTCGGCGATGGAGAAGTAGCGCAGCAGTTCCTCCACGGCCATGGGCGTCTTGTCCGGATCGGTGGTGATCAGGGCGAGTTGCTGTGGGTGGGTGAGCAGCGCGACCACGCCGAGCGAGATCATGTTCGCTGTGGTCTCGTGTCCGGCGGTCAGCAGCAGGAAGGCCAGGCTCACCAGGCTCGCGTGATCGAGGGCGCCCATCTGGCGTTGCCGGGCGATCTGCCGGCTGAACAGGTCGTCGCCGGGTTCGGACTCTTTGCGGGTGATCAGGTCGTCGATGTAGGCGCGCAGTTCGGCGAAGGCTCGCTGGCGGTCCTCCAGAGATGTCCGGCGTACCAGCATGGAGGTGCGCCCTTGGAAGAAGTCGTGGTCGGCGTAGGGGACGCCGAGCAGTTCGCAGATCACCAGGGAGGGCACCGGCAGGGACAGCGCCTGTACCAGGTCGACCGGCTGCTGGCCGGTGGTGAGCATGTCGTCGATGAAGTGGTCCACGATGGCCTGGATGCGCGGGCGCAGCGAGGCCAGCCGCCTCACGGTGAACTCGCCGATCACCGCCCGGCGGGCCGCGGCGTGTTCCGCGCCGTCCATGCTGAGCATCAACGGCGGCTGGCTGCGGAGCTGCTGCAAGGTCGCCGCATCGAGGGTGAAGAGCGGCCAGCCGTCCTTGCGCTTGTCGGAGGAGAAGCGGGGGTCGGCGAGGACGGCACGGCCTTCCTCATGCCCGGACACCCACCACGCCTCGCCGCCGCTGGTCAGGCGGACCTTCCTGATCGGCGCCTGCTCGCGCAGCCGTTCGTAGGCGGCGGGCGGGGCGAACGGGCAGCCACGCTCGACCGGCAGCTCCAGGTCGGCGAGTTCGCCGGCAACGCTGTTCGTCATGAATGACCTCCTGGTAGAAGATCTGGCCTGAATTTGTACGGGGCTGTTCGGGATGAAGCCAGACGCGGTGTCTGGTCAAGCGGCTGTTCAGCGCCGGTGCTCATCGCGGGGTGAGCGAGGTGAAGGATCACTTCAGCGTGAGCGGGGTCTCGGCTGCGATGCGGGTCAGCTTCCGCGGGTTGCGGACGTAGTACAGGCCGGTGATGCGGGCGTCCTCGACCCGGACCGCTATGACGCCGTCGATCTCGCCGTCCACGCGGAGAATGAGCGCCGGGTTGCCGTTGACCACGGTGGGCTCGCTGGTGAGCGCGATGTCGGCCTTGCCAAGGCCGCTGACGATCATGCGGGCGACCTTGCCGGCGCCGGTGATCGGCCGCGGTACGGCCTGCTTGACGCCGCCGCCGTCGCTCACCAGGACGACCTCAGGGGCGAGCACATCAAGCAGACCTTGCAGGTCCCTGGTTTCGAGCGCGCGCTGGAAGGACTCCACAGCCGCCCGGGCCTGGCTCGGGGAGACCGCCTCGCGAGGCCGCCGGGCATCGACGTGCCGGCGGGCCCGGTGCGCGATCTGGCGTACGGTCGCCGGCGTCTTGCCGACGGCGGCCGCAATCTCCTCGTAGCCGATGTCGAAGACCTCGCGCAGCACGAAGACGGCCCGCTCGGTCGGCGACAGCGTCTCCAGGACGAGCATCAGCGCCATCGACACGCTCTCGGCCAGCTCGACGTCCTCGGCCACGTCCGGCGCGGTGAGCAGGGGCTCGGGCAGCCACGGGCCGACGTACGCCTCCTTGCGGCGCTTCATGACGCGCAGCCGATCCAGCGAGCGCCGGGTGACGATGCGTACCAGGTAGGCGCGCTGGTCGGATACCTGCCCCATGTCGATCTTGACCCACCGCAGCCAGGTCTCCTGCAGGGCGTCTTCGGCGTCAGCCGCCGAGCCGAGCATCTCGTAGGCAACGGTGAACAGCAGGTTGCGGTGGGCGAGAAATGCCTCGGTGGCCAGGTCCATCCGGCCGCCACCAGCCATCGGCTCGGCTGTGCCCGCCGTTGCATCCCTGCGCTCGTTCATACCTGGCTCCTGCCTGTTCACCCGCGACTCCTGCTCCATGCACAAGGCGTCCGCGCCTACCGCTGTGTGACACCCGTGACGGGTGACACACGTCACATGACCGCACTGTCACAAAGTTCGGGGCGCAGACGCCGCATGGTCGTCAGGACGCCGCGCGAACAATCCGCGCAGAACGCAACTCCCTGAGCGATCACCTTGGCCTCGTTGCGTGGTGACCGCCGCGCAACCGTCACCTCAGAAAGAACGGAAAGACATCATGAGCAAGGTCTGGTTCGTCACCGGTTCGTCTCGCGGCCTGGGCCGCGAGTTCGTCGAGGCCGCCCTGTCGCGTGGCGACAAAGTGGCCGCGACTGCCCGGATCGCTGCAAGCCTTGACGAGCTGGTCACCGCCTATGGCGAGGCGGTGCTTGTGCTGGAGCTGGACGTGACCGACAAGGCCGCCGTCGTCGAAAGCGTGAAGCGGGCCGCCGAGCACTTCGGCCGTCTCGACGTCATCGTGAACAACGCCGGCTACGCCCATGTCGGCGCGATCGAGGAGATGACCGAGCGGGAGCTGCGCGACCAGCTGGAGACCAACCTGTTCGGCGCGGTGTGGGTGATCCAGGCCGCGCTGCCCTACCTGCGAGAGCAGCGCGGCGGGCACATCATCCAGCTGTCCTCGGCGGCCGGGCTGATGGCGTTCCCGCTCAGCGGCGCCTACAGCGCCTCCAAGTGGGCCCTGGAAGCCCTGAACGAATCCCTCGCCCACGAGGTCGCCGACTTCGGCGTCAAGGTGACTGTGATCGAGCCCGGCGGCTTCGCCACCCGGTCCGGAGAGAACCCCGATCCCCTCAACAACGGCCACATGGCCGAGCCTGACCCGGTCTACGACGGCCTTCGCCGGCGCATCGCCGCGATCGCGGGAAAGCAGCCCGTCGGCGACCCGGCCGCCGCGGCCCAGGCACTCCTCAAGATCGTCGACTCCGGCAACCCGCCCCTGCGGGTGCTCTTCGGGCAGGGCTTCTACCCGATGCTCCAGCAGGTCTACGCCGACCGGCTCAAGACCTGGGCCGACTGGCAAGACCTCGCCGCGGAGGCTCACGGCGATCTCGATCAAGAGAATCAGTGACCCAGGGCCGAGTCAACTCACCGAGTGCAAGAGAACCGACAGGAGCAACACGTGAAGCACCGCATCCTCATCCTCGGCGCCGGCTATGCCGGGGCCTACGTGGCCGGGAACCTGGCCCGCCGGCTGTCCCCGAAGGACACCAAGATCACCGTGGTCAACGCCGTGCCGGATTTCGTCCAGCGAATGCGGCTGCACCAGCTCGCGGCCGGCCGGGCCATCGAGGCCCCGCAGCTTGCCGACGTCTTCGCGGGCACGGGGATACGCCTGTGCCTGGCCCGTGTCACCGCCGTCGACCCCGAACGCCGGGTCGTCACCGTGGCCGACACCGACAGCGGCGACTGCGAGCTCGGCTACGACACACTCGTCTACGCGCTCGGCAGCCACGGTGACGTCGAAGCTGTCCCCGGCGTGGCCGAGCACGCCTTTGACGTCGCCGCCCGGCCCTCGGCGCTGCGCCTGCGCGAGCGCCTGGACACCCTGGACGGGCGGGGCGATGGCAGGAGCGTGGTGGTCGTCGGCGACGGGTTGACCGGCATCGAGACCGCCACCGAGATCGCCGAATCCCGGTCCGGCCTGTCGGTGGCGCTCATCGCCCGCGGCGAGCTGGGCGCCCGGCTGTCGGCCGGAGCCCGCGGCCACCTGCGCCAGGCCTGCGACCGGCTGGGCGTCACCGTCCTGGAGCACACCCTCGTCGAAGCCGTCGAAGCGACGCGGGTGCTGTGCGCCGACGGCACCGTCCTGGCGTCCGACGCAACCGTGTGGACGGCCGGGTTCGCGGTCAACCCCATAGCCGCCGCCGGCGGACTGGAGGTCACCCCGAACGGGCAGATCGTCGTCGATCGCACCATGCGGTCACTCTCGCACCCGAACGTCTACGCCATCGGTGACAGCGCCTACGCCATCGGCGACAACGGCCGGCCGCTGCCGATGTCCTGCGCATCGGCCGGCTACACCGGGCGGCAGGCTATCGAGGCGATCGTGGGACGCCTGACCGGCCGCGCGATTGCCAACACCAAGCTGGTCTACACGTACAACCACATCAGCCTCGGGCGGCGGGACGGAATCCTGCAGACGGTCGACGACGAAGGGCAGGCAAAGCAGAAGTACCAGGGCGGCCGGAAGCCCGCACGGATCAAGGCGGGCATCCTCAAGATGGCGCTGTGGGCCACCTCGCACCCCACCTACGGCCTGCCCAAGCGCAAGCACCGCCTGGCCGCCGCGCCGGACGCGACCGCCGGTAAGGCGCTCGTGTAGCCGCCTCATAGGGCGTGGTCCGCGTGGACAGCACCGCCACTGATCGCTTCGACACCAGTCGGTTCGAGGCCAGCCGGAACCGGCTGGCCTCGCTGGCCTACCGGCTGCTGGACTCTGCCGCCGACGCCTGCACACAAGACGCCGATCCCACCGGTTTGTGACAAACCGCCGCCGGTGGCCTACATCACACCTCGGCAGTGTCACAGGAATCGGGTCGGCACCGCCACATGGTCGTAGTTACAACGACGTCAGGAGAGAACATGACCTCGGTATTGATCACTGGAGCGAACAAAGGCCTGGGCTACGAGACGGCGCGTAGGCTCGGGGAGCTGGGCTGGAGGGTCTTCCTCGGCTCACGCGACGAGGGCCGGGGAAGGGCCGCCGCGCAGAAGCTGGCCGCCGACGGCGCACACGTCATCATGGTTCCATTGGACGTGACCTCGGAGGAGTCGGTGGCCGGGGCTGTGCGGCTGGTCCGGGAGCACACCGACCGGATGGACGTGCTGATCAACAACGCCGGCACACCGGGCGGCGGTGTCAACCCGGCGCACGCGACGGCCAAGGACATCCACGCCGTCTACGACACCAATGTGTACGGGCCGGTCCGGGTCACGCACGCGTTCCTGCCGCTGTTGCAGGCGGCCGATAACCCGCGGGTGGTGATGGTCACCGGCGCCGGGGGGTCTATCGCGGTCGTGACTGACTCCCGGCAAGCCGTCTCGACGATGTACGAACTCGCCTACACCTCGTCGAGGGGGCACTGAACATGATCACCGTCCGATACGCCCAGGCGCTGCCGGCCATCAAGTTCAACGCCGTGACCCCCGGCGAGGTCGCCAACGGCAGGTTCACCGCCACCGACATGAACATCCACACGGGCGAGCTGACGGTCACCGAGGGCAGTGAACCGATCATCGAGCTCGCGACGCTCGCCTCTGACGGGCCGACCGGGATCTTCATCGATCGCCTCGGCCCCATCGCCTGGTAAAACATCCCAGAGGGGTGCGCCAAGGGGCGTGACTTCGGGGAGATTGTGGCCGGCTCGATCCTGCGGCGCCTGTCCCGGAGCATGCGCAGTGCGCCATGTTGAGCTGCGAAAAGTCCTTAGCGTTGTTCTCTGAGGAAATAGTCCCAGCACCCTGGTCGAGGGGCGTTGGGCGGCACGTTACGTCGGGCTCTACGACCAATGAGTCGACGTGGCGATGATGCGGGTCCCGGACGGCCACGGGCGGGTCGAGCTGGCGAAGTACCACATGCCGAAGGCGATCAGCGGCGCGCCGGAGGACGCCCCGGCGAACACGCTGGGCATTCGCCGCATCATGTTCGCGGTCGACGACATCGACGACGTCATCGCCCGCCTGCGCACCCACGGCGCCGAACCCGTCGGCGAGGTGGTGCAGTACAAGGACTGCTCGCGACGTGACCCGCTTGAAACGCTCCACCTTGAGTGAGAACCCGATGGTTGCCCTGACGATCGACACCGAGGTGCACCCACCCAAGATCTTGCTCATCCGGGGTCGGGCCGAGCTGGACTACGTCGATGGCATCGCCTGAGCGGCGCGAGGTCGCTCGCATGGGCCGGGCAACCCCACTGCGGTACGCGGAGTCTGTGAAATCCGCCGGAAAATGTCGCGAAGGGATGTCGAGAACCCGCGCGCGGCTCCGTCCCCGGAGTGACCACGGCCACAATGGGCCTGTACCGACCAAGGAGAAACACGATGGCCAAGTACCTGCTGCTCAAGCACTACCGCGGCGGGCCGGCACCGGTCAACGACGTGCCGATGGAGCAGTGGACGCCGGAGGAGCTCACGGCCCACGTGCAGTACATGCGTGACTTCGCCGCTCGGCTGGAGGGCACCGGCGAGTTCGTCGACGCTCAGGCGCTCTCTCCGGAGGGCACGTTCGTCCGCTTCGACGGCGAGGGGCGGCCGCCGGTCACCGACGGCCCGTTCGCGGAGACCAAGGACCTGATCGCCGGCTGGATGGTGATCGACGTCGAGACCTACGAGCGGGCGCTCGAGCTGGCCGGCGAACTGTCCGCGGCTCCGGGCGCGGGTGGGAAGCCGATCCACGAGTGGCTCGAGGTGCGCCCCTTCATGGTCGAGCCGCCCACGGTGACCGAGTGAACGAGTCGCTGCTGCGGGAGCTGGTGCCCGCGGTGATCGGTGTCCTCGTCCGTCGCGGAGCCGACTTCGCGGCGGCCGAGGACGCCGTGCAGGACGCCCTGGTCGAGGCCGTGCGCGTATGGCCGGACGACCCGCCGCGGGACACCAAGGGCTGGCTGGTCACCGTGGCCTGGCGTAAGTTCCTCGATGCCGCCCGCGCCGATACCTCCCGACGGCACCGCGAGGTACGCGTCGAGACCGAGCCCGTGCCCGGCCCGTGCGAGGCGGTGGACGACACGCTCCGGCTGTACTTCCTGTGCGCGCACCCGTCCCTGACACCGGCCTCCGCCGTCGCGCTCACGCTGCGCGCGGTCGGCGGCCTGACCACGCGTCAGATCGCGCGGGCCTACCTCGTACCGGAGGCGACCATGGCCCAGCGGATCAGTCGGGCCAAGCGCACCATCTCGGGCGTCCGGTTCGACCAGCCCGGTGACGTCGCCACTGTGCTGCGCGTGCTCTACCTGGTCTTCAACGAGGGCTACTCCGGCGACGTCGACCTCGCCGCCGAGGCGATCCGGCTCACTCGCCAACTGGCGGCCAAGACCCTCCACGAGGAGGTCGCGGGCCTGCTCGCGCTCATGCTGCTGCACCACGCCCGGCGCCCGGCACGGACCCGCACCGACGGCAGGCTCGTGCCCCTCGCCGAACAGGACCGCAGCCTGTGGAACACCCGCCTGATCGCCGAGGGCGTCGACGTGCTCCAGACGGCCCTCGCCCGCGACCGCCTGGGCGAGTTCCAGGCCCAAGCCGCCATCGCCGCGCTGCACGCCGACGCCCCGACGGCTGAGGAGACCGACTGGGTGCAGATCGTCGAGTGGTACGACGAGCTGGTGCGCCTCACCGGCAGCCCGGTGGCCCGCCTCAACCGGGCGGTCGCGGTCGGCGAGGCCGACGGCCCACGGGCCGGCCTGGCCGCCCTGGCGGAGCTCGACCCCGCTCTGCCCCGCCACACCGCCGTCGCGGCGTACCTCCACGAGCGTGACGGTGACCCGGTGACCGCGGCACGGCTCTACGCCGAAGCCGCCCGATCGGCGCCCAGCCTCCTCGAACGCGACCACCTCACGCGACAGGCCGCGCGGCTCAATGCGCAACTGCGTGGTTGACCGGCGGGCGCCAGGCGTTCACCCATATCCGCCCGATTTTTCCCACGTACTACGGCGACCCCCGGACGGGGCGGTTGGCCTGGGCGCGATCGGCGGTGAAGCGGATCTGCCGCTTGTGCAGCAGCGACAGCGCCCGCGAGGCGGCCATGCGGATCTCGGCCATGGCGTTGAAGACGTTCCGAAGAGACCTCCGCCGAACACGACCCAGCGGCCCGGCGACGCCAACGCTGAGAACTGGGGCCTACGCCACGCGGCGCCAGAATCCGGTCCGATCCTCCAGTCCCGGAGGCCGTCTGGTTTCATTCCATGTCGCACTGACACAGCACGCGAAAGGTCGCGAGGATGTAGGCATGAGTTCATCGCAGCCCCTCGCTGACCCCGGGTCCGAGCCGGACACGACCGCAGGCGGGGCGGTGAATACCGCTGGCGCGGAGTCCGGTCCCCCATCGCCGCACACCCCTGGGTCTGCCCCGGATCACCGCTACCTGCTCGACAACGCCCGGGTGGAGGCGGGCGAGCGGTTCACCTGGCTGGCCGAGCTGTTCGACGGTGTCACGCGGGGGCACTTCGACCGGCTCGGAGTGAAGGCGGGCTGGCGCTGCTGGGAAGTCGGCGCCGGAGGCCCCAGCATTCCCGAGGCACTCGCCACGGCCGTCGGACCAACCGGTTACGTGCTGGCCACGGACATCAATCCGGCCTGGTTGGACCCGCACAGCGGGTACGAGGTGCTCCGGCATGACATCGTCGGGGACCCGCCGCCGCAGCCGGGCACGTTCGACCTGGTACACGCCCGGCTCGTGCTCGTCCACGTGCCCGACCGTGCCCGGGCGTTGGCGACGATGGTGGCGGCGCTGCGCCCCGGTGGCTGGCTATTGGTCGAGGACGCCGATACCGAGCTGCAGCCGCTGGCCTGCCTCGATGAGGTTGGCCCGGCACAGCAGCGCGCCAACCGGCTGCGGCGCGCCGTCCGGGAGTTGATGACCCGCCGCGGCGCCGACCTGCGCTACGGCCGTACGCTGCCGCGGGCGCTGCGTGCGGCCGGCCTGGTCGATGTCACGGCGGCCGGCTGCTTCCCGGTCGGCGGGGTAGCGTGCGACCGGCTGGAGACCGCGACGGTGCGCATGGTCCGCGCCGAGTTGCTCGCCGCTGGGTTGGCCAACGACGCCGAGATCGACGCGCACCTGGCCGCCATCGATGCCGGCGAGCTCGACCTCACCCTCGCGCCGCTGATCTCGGCATGGGGACGTCGCCCGGGACAGCCCGCGGCGTCCGGGCCGCGGTCAGCCACAGGCCGGTGAATACGGCGCAGGCCAGCGTCACGGCACCCGCCGTGAGGAAGGCGCTGTTGAGGCCGGATTCGAAGGA
>NZ_JBFANV010000043.1:0-85817 GCF_040674955.1 Nonomuraea sp. NPDC049695
AAACGGCAATACGCCGTATTCACCGCACAGCACGAGCTCCTCGCCCAGAACGGGGCCCCTGGTGGGGCGCGGCCCTTCTCTTACGGCACAGGAGGTTAACGCGGGAAGCGGCCGTAGTAGTCGCCTATCCGCGTCCGGTACTCGGGCTCCTTGAACGTGCCTTCGTCGAACTCGGGCGCGTCCTTGATCTCGGCCTTGGTGCGCGCGACGTGGACGTCACGCTCCTGAGGGTCGATGCTCGTGACGACCTGTGCCGGGAGCATGACCTTCTTACCGAAGATCCAAGGACCGGTGTCGACGATGATGTAGCTCTCGCCAACCTCGTACGTCGCCTCGTCGACGGTCCCGATCTTTCCGTCGGTCGCCTGGACGTGGTAGCCGACGAGGTCCAGGGCCTGACCACGGTCGTAGACGTCAGGTCGATAGTTCCAGAGCTCCATGGGGGCTCTCTCCCTCTCTTCTTCCGTCCTTCTCGGGCCCGCTCCAGCTACCCGTACAGAGCCGGGTAAACCTACGGCAAAGCACTCGCCGTCCAGCGGCCTCGGCTACGATCCCGGTCACAAGCCGTAAGGAGGCCGGATGGACCTCGGAAACGAGTACGAGTGGGCTCCTCCCGGGGTCGATCCGACGCGGCCGAGCGTGGCCCGTGTGCACGACGCCCTGCTCGGCGGCATGGAGAACTTCGCCTCTGACCGCGCGGTGGCGCGCAAGCTGAAGGACGCGGTGCCCGAGGTGGTGGACCTCGTCTGGTGCAACCGCGCCTTCATCGGCAGGGTGGTCGACTTCCTGATCCGCGAGGCCGGCATCAGGCAGATCATCGATCTGGGCTCCGGGCTGCCCACGGTGGAGAACACCCATGAGGTGGCCCAGTTCGCCGATCCTAGGTCCAGGGTGGTCTACGTCGACGTCGATCCCATGGTCGAGCCCCACGCGCGCGCCCTGCTGAACGGCAATCCGTACACCGACGTCATCACCGCCGACGTCCGCGACGTGGACGCCGTGCTCGGCCACCCGGCGCTGCGCCGCCTGATCGACCTGTCGCAGCCCACGGCGATCCTGATCGTCGGCGTGCTTCACCTCCTCCCGGACCAGGAGGACCCGCACGGGCTGGTCAAGCGGTACATGTCCGCGCTGCCGAAGGGCAGCCACCTCGCCGCCTCCAACATGCTGGCCTCGGCCAACCCCAAGGCCCAGGCCCTGGAGACCATGCTCCAGGCCACCATGGGCACCGGCTATTTCCGCGACCGTGAGTCCATCGCCGCGCTCTTCGACGGGCTGGTGCTGGTGGAGCCCGGGGTGGTGCACTTTCCCGAATGGCATCCCGACGAGCGCATCCCCGGCCCGCTCGCGACCTGGGAGGAGCTCCTGCTGGGCGGTGTGGCCCGCAAGCCCTAGCCCTGCCGGGTATCTGTCAGGAAGGCCAGCGCGTCGGAGGCGAAGCGCTTGTCGGTGAACGTGGCACTGTGGCTGCGGCCTGGGTAGACGACGAGTTGAGCGTCGGGGATGCCCTCGACTGTCCGCCGGGCCAGTTCCAGGGGGTAGACGAGGTCCTTGTCTCCCTGAATCAGCAGCGTGGCCGCCTTGATGTCGTGCAACCGGCCGCGCAGGTCGAAGCCGTCCTCGGCGTTGAGCACTGTGACGGCGTCTGTGTGGTCCTTCTGGCCGCTGTCCGACAGCCACAGCAGGCCTTTGAGCAGTCTCCGCCCCATGGCCGACTCGGTGACGATCTCGGCCAGCGCGGGGCTTGGCCGCCTGCCTTGGCGTGCGCGTTCGATGTAGGCGCGCTGGGCTCGCCTGCCGACCGGGCCGAGAGTGCAGGCCGTGCCCGCGAGGACCAGGCGGTCGACCAGGTCGGGATGGTCGGCGGCGAGTTGCAGGGCGATGGAGCCGCCGGTGGAGATGGCCAGCATGTTCACCGGGCCCTCGAAGGTGGCTTTGATCGCTTGCGCGTAGACGGCGGCGAGGTCGGGCATCGTCGTGGTCGGTGGCAGCCCTGGTGGGCGGTTGACAACGTAGACGGTGAAGTCCTTGGTGAATGGCCGTACCATCCGCAAGGTGGACCAGCGCGCCAGGCCCGTCGGGTTGGCCGCTTGCGGGGTGTAGAGCAGGACGACCAGGGGGGATCCTTCACCGACCGACAGGTAGGGCAGGCCGTTCAGCATGTGGTGATCCCTTCTGTGACCGCGTCGATCAGGCGGTCCATCACGGCCGGGTAGATCTCGGCGCCCAGGTGTTCGGCGTGCAGCGGGGTGAGCAGGACCGCGCGCAGGACGCCCAGCAGTATCTGAGGGTCGCCTTCCAGATGGGTGTCGAGGAACTGCAGCAGGTCGGCCATCGGGCCGCCCGCCGCGGCGGCCAGGCGCTCAGGGGTGAGCTTGGCCGCGACAGTGGCCATTTCCTGGGGGTGGGACATCAAGCGGCGGTAGAGCGGATTGGTGTCGAGTTCGGCGACGGTGGCGTGCAGGAAGCGCCGCAGCGCGTCGCGGGTGTCGGTGCCGCGGTTGAGGCCTTCGTCGATCACGCGCCGCCGAACCTCCTCGCTCTGCCTCAGCATCGCCTCGAAGTACAGGTCTTCCTTGGAGGCGAAGAAGGCGTACAGCGAACTCTTGGCGATGCCCGCGGGAGCGGTCAGCTCTTCCAGGGACGTCTTGCGCAACCCTTGGGTCGAGAAGAGGTGGGTGGCGGTGTCGAGCAGCTGCTCGGTGATCCGCGACCGCTCTTCTGCGGAGAACGCCGATGGCACAGTATCTCCATATGAACAGATTGGTTTTTTGTTCACAGTCTAGCGCTCGGCGGGCAGCCCGACGCAAGCCGTCACCTGCGCCCTCTGAGGGGACATCAGCCGAAGTGCGGCGGGTCACGGATGCGCGTTAAGGTAAGCGCGTGCCACGACGGTTGATCTGCTCCCCGCCCCCCGCCCTGTAGCGGGCGGCAGGCATTTCCTGAACTTCCGGGTCTGAGCGATCCGGGGGTGGTTGCTGCCCGCAGACCGGGCCCATTCCAACCACTCCATCCGGAGAACTCCTCTCATGACCCATGTCTCCGCCCGGCGGGGCGCGCTTTACGTGTCCGTGGCCGCGACCGCCTGGGGCACAGGCGGCTCCGCCGGCTCGCTGCTCTTCCAGACCGGCGGCCTCGGCCCCGCCGGCGTCTCCCTGTGGCGCTACCTCCTCGGTGCCGCCTTCCTCCTCGTCCTCACCCGCGGGCCCGTCGTCGTGAGCGGACGGCTGCTGCTGCTCGGGGCCGGAATGGCCGTCTACCAGACGGCGTACTTCGCCGCGATCGCCCACGCGGGCGTGGCCGTCGCGACCGTGGTGACGATGGGTGCCACGCCTGTCTTCACCGCGCTGGGCAGCCGCTTCCTCCTCCGCGAGCCGCTCGGCCGCGTCGCGCTCACCGCGCTCGCCGCCGCCCTGGCCGGGCTCCTGCTCCTCACCGGGGAGACCGCGCTGCAGTCCCGTCCCTCATCCCTCGCCGGCATCGGGTACGCCCTGGCCTCGGCCGCCGGATACGCCGGGGTCACGCTCTACTCCAGGCGGCACAAGGGGGACGACCCGCAGGCTGTGGCGATCGGCGGGTTCGTGGTCGCTGCGGCGTGCCTGGCGCCGTTCGCGCTGGTGGAAGGGGTGGTGCCGCACGTGAGCGCGACGTCGGTGTCACTGCTGCTCTACCTGGGCGCGGTGCCGACCGCCCTGGCCTACGGTCTGTTCTTCAGCGCGCTCACCGTGCTCCGCGCGACCACGGTGTCGATCATCTCGCTCGGCGAGGCCGTGGGTGCGGCCGTGCTCGGCGTGGTGCTGTTCGGGGAGCGGCTCACGCCTCTGGCCTGGTCGGGATGCGCGCTGCTGCTGGCGGCCGTCGCCGTTCTCGCCGTACGCGCCGAATCCGGGTGACTCGGACATGTGTGATGTGACGGTGCAGCGCGCCGAATGAGTTAAGGTCCGGTACGGCGACGCTTGCCGTATCGTCGCTCCGCCCTCCCCTCGCAAGAGGGAACGGTGCCGGCGAAGCGTGCGTTGGAGGAACTGTGGCCTCAATAAAGGGAATTCTCAGAAACCTCCTGGATCGTCCAGGCGGGGTTCCCCTGACCCCTTACCTCAAGGTCGTCAAGGCGGCGGACGAACGCGCGGAGCGGCTGCGCGGGCTCGACGAGCTGCCCGAGCCCGCCATGGACGATCTGGCCGAGTTCTGCGCCATCGCACGCGAGGCCGCCGACAGGACACTGGGGCTGCGGCCGTACGACGTGCAGTTGCTCGGCACGCTGGCCCTGCTCGACGGGAAGGTCGCCGAGATGGCCACCGGCGAGGGCAAGACCCTCTCCGGCGCCATGGCGGCGGCGGGCTACGCGTTGCAGGGCAAGCGCGTCCATGTGATCTCGGTGAACGACTATCTGGCCAGGCGTGACGCCGAGTGGATGGGGCCGTTCTACGAGGCGCTCGGCGTCAGCGTGGGCTGGATCGGCCAGAACTCCTCGCCGGACGAGCGGCGCGAGGCGTACGCGAAGGACGTCACGTACGGGCCCGTCAGCGAGATCGGGTTCGACGTGCTGCGCGACCGGCTCCGCACCGACGCCGGCGAGATCATCGTGCCCGCGCCCGAGGTCGCGCTGATCGACGAGGCCGACTCCGTGCTGGTCGACGAGGCCCGTGTGCCGCTCGTGATGGCCGGGTCGACCGATCCGGGCAATGCGGTGCCGGAGATGGCGGCGCTGGTCAGGCAGCTCGTACGCGGCTACCACTACGAGATCGACGAGCAGTCCCGCAACGTCTACCTCACCCCCAAGGGCGCCGACAGCGTCGAGAACCTCCTCGGCGTCGAGCTCTACGACGAGCACGAGCCGGGCACGCTCATCGAGCTCAACCTGGCCCTGCACGCCCACGCGCTGCTCGCCCGCGACGTCGACTACATCGTGCGCGACGGCAAGGTCCAGCTGATCAACCCCTCGCGTGGCCGGGTGGCGCTGCTCCAGCGCTGGCCCGACGGCCTGCAGGCGGCTGTGGAGGCCAAGGAGGCGCTGCCGCCGAGCGAGAAGGGCGAGATCCTCGACTCGATCACCGTCCAGGGCCTGATCCGCCGCTATCCGGAGATCTGCGGCATGACCGGCACGGCCGTGGCCGTCAGCGAGCAGCTCGGCGAGTTCTACGGCCTCAAGGTCGCGGTCATCCCCTCCAACCGCCCGTGCGTGCGCGAGGACGAGCCGGACCGCATCTACCCGACCGGCCCCGACAAGGACGCCGCGCTGGTCGAGGAGATCCAGGAGGCCCACGCCACGGGCCGGCCCATTCTCATCGGCACGCTCGACGTCGCCGAGTCGGAGAACCTCGCCAAGCTGCTCCAGCGCCGCGGCATGGAGCCGGTCGTGCTCAACGCCAAGAACGACGCCGAAGAGGCCGCGATCATCGCCAAGGCGGGTGAGCGCGACGCCATCACGGTCTCCACCCAGATGGCCGGCCGCGGCACCGACATCCGCCTCGGCGAGGGCGTCGCCGAGCTCGGCGGCCTCTATGTCATCGGCTCGGGCCGTCACGCCAGCAGCCGCCTCGACGACCAGCTCCGCGGCCGCGCCGGCCGTCAGGGCGACCCCGGCGGCTCGGTCTTCTTCGTCAGCATGCAGGACGACCTGATCACCCAGTTCGTGCCCGACGAGCGGCCGCCCGCCGCCGACGCGGACGGCGTCGTCCGCCACCGGCGTGGCGCGTACATCGTCGGCCATGCCCAGCGCGTCGCCGAGGGCGTCAATCTGGAGATCCACCGCAACACCTGGCGCTACACCCGCCTCCTGGAGCACCAGCGGGAGCTCATCCTGGAGTGGCGCGACAAGGTCCTGCACGGCGACGCCGCCTCCAAGGCGCTGTCCACGGCCGACCCCGAGCGCTGGGAGTCCCTGCCGGAGGACACCCGGGACGAGACGGCCCGCCAGATCGTCCTGCACGCCATCGACCGCTGCTGGACCGAGCACCTGGCGTTCCTGACAGACCTCCGCGAGGGCATCCACCTGCGCGCGCTGGGCCGGATGAGCCCGGTCGACGAGTTCCACCGGGAGGCGGTGGCGGAGTACAAGTCGCTGCTGGCCGAGGTCGAGCGGCGCTCGCTGGAGTCCTTCGAGGCGCCCGAGCCCGATCTGAAGCGGCCGACGGCGACGTGGACGTACCTGGTGCAGGACAACCCGTTCGGCACGGAGTGGGACCGGATCCTCAAGCGCGTCAAGACGGCCACCCGCCGCGGATAGTCCCCATCCGTACCTGACAGAAGATGGCAGGTACGGATGGAAAGCTGAACGTCATGACGACGAAGGCGAAACTCCTGGCGTTCACCATTGACTGCGCGGAGCCGAAGAAACTGGCCGCGTTCTACCACGAGATCACCGGGTGGGACATCCAGTACTCGGAGGACGAATACGCGGCCATCGGGGACGGGACGAGGAGCATCTATTTCGGGCGGGTCCCCGACCGCAAGCCGGTGACGTGGCCGAGCCCGGACAAGCAGTTCCACCTGGACTTCAGGGTGCCGGACGTGGAGAAGGCGGTGGAGGAGTACATCGCGCTGGGCGCCACCAAGCCGGAGTTCCAGCCGGGGGTCACGGAGGAGGGCGTCGGCTGGATCGTCCTGCAGGACCCGGACGGCCACCTGTTCTGCGTGTGCCCCGAGAAGTCCTGACCCTTCTGAGCGGGGGAGGCGGCGGCCTTGGCCGTCGCCGCCTCGGCAGCCATGCGGAACAAGAGGCCACATGTACGTCCCGGTCAGGAGTACTTCCCAACGGGACGATCCACCGAAAGTATGATTCGCCCGCTTGGCTGGGCCCATAAGCTAGAGCAATGCTCTTGGAAGGATCCATGCCCCTGCGTGGGCCGCGATGACCTGGGTCGGCCTGATAGTCGCCCTGGTGGGAGCGCTCGGATACGCGCTCGGCGCGGCACTGCAACAGTTCGAGGCCGTCGCCGCGGGCGCGTCCTTGAAACTGGTCAGGCGGCCGCGCTGGTTGATCGGCGGCGTGATCGGCTTGACGGGCGCCTGCCTGCACGCCGTGGCGCTCAGCTTCGCCCCGCTGGTGGTCGTCCAGCCGATCAGCGTCGCCACGCTGGTGTTCGCCGTGCCGCTGGCCGCGTTCCTGTACGGGCGCAGGCCGTACCGAGCGGAGATCATCGGCTCGATCGCGGTGGCCGTGGGTCTGCTCTGGCTCATGCTCCTCGTTCCGCAGCACGACGTGACGCCCAGGTTGAGCGATGGCGCCGCGCTCGGGTTCCTGGCCGTGATCGGGCTGATCGTCCTGGTCACCCAGCTGATCGCGACCCGCGTCCACGGCCCGAGCCGGGCGTTGCTGCTGGCGGTCGGCGCGGGCGTGGTGACGGCCAGCGTGTCCACGTTCGTGCGGGTGGTCGGCGGCGGCATGCAGGGGGACTGGGGGCGGCTGCTGCACTGGTTCACGGTCGCCGTGCCCGTGCTGCTGGTCTGCGCGGTGGTGCTGCTGCAGCGCTCGTACGCGGTGGGCTACTTCGGCATCGCGTACGCCGGCGTACAGGTCATCGACCCCATCACCTCGGTCCTCGCCGGCTCGATCCTCCTCGGCGAACCCCTGCCGGCCAACCCCTCCACCGCGATCCCCGCGATCCTGGCCGGCGCCCTCACCATCGGCGGCACGATCACCCTCGGCCGCCTCGCCCCGGACCACTCCCGCCCGGCCACGGTGGAGGCCAAGCCGACGCCGCACCCGGTCTCGGCGTCCTCCGACGCCCGCTGACCCTCGCCCTTCCGAGACGGCTAGGGGCACCCGATTCCAGACGTTTACGGATACCCGGCCCCTGACGCAGCCGGCGGGTGCCAACCCAGCACCTCATCCATGGACCGCAACATCAGTCCCGGGCTCAGCCTGGCCGCCACCGACAGCGCGGTGTCCCGCAACCACACCGCCATCGGGTTGCGGAGCTGCGTCACCCTGCACATGGACATCGACCGCCGCACCACCTTCGTCGTGCGCTCCAGCCGGGCGGCGGTGTAGGCGGCGAGGTCGCCATCGGCGTAGTGGGCGAGCGTGATCGCGTCCTCGATCGCCTGGCAGGCGCCCTGACCCAGGTTGGGGGTCATCGCGTGGGCGGCGTCGCCCACGAGCGCCACCTTCCCCCTGTGGTACGCGGGCAGCGGGGTGCTGAGATGGTGGATGTCGTTCCGGATGATCTTCGCCGGGTCGGCTGCCCGCAGCAGGGTGGGAATCGGCTCATGCCACTCCCCGAACCTCCTGACCAGCTCTTCCAGCTCGTTCCCCAGCACCGTCCCCGCGGGCAGCACGTCGGTCGCGTACACGTACACCACGTCATCGGTCAGCAGGCTGATCCCGAACACGAGCCCCTTGCCCCAGCTCTCCGAGCTCCGGACCTCCAGATCCCCCCGCGGTATGAGACCGCGCCAGGCCGTCACCCCTGAGTACGTCGGACCGGGATGCTCCGGGAAGAGCGCCTGCCGAGTCTTCGAACGGATGCCGTCGGCGGCCACGATCAGATCGGCCTCCAGATCGCCCTCGTCGGTACGCACCACGCCGCCCGCGGCGTCCACCCCGGAGACCGTGGTGCCCAGCCGCAACCGGTCGCCTCCCAGCGCGTCCATGAGCACGTCCGTCAACGTCGCCCGCAACGTCACCACCACCGAATCCCCGTAGTGCGCCTCCGCCTCCTGCGTCGTGGTGTGCAGGAGCCACCGCCCGTCCTGCCGCCGCAGCCCCGCCTGTCCTTGCAGCCTCGAGAGCTTCCGTATGGGATCGCCGAGGTCGAGCGCCTTGAGCGCCTTGAGCGCGTTGGCGGCGACGGCCAGCCCGGAGCCCACGGGGTCGATCTTGGCGGCCCGCTCCAGCACGGTCACGTCCCATCCATTGCGGCGCAGAGCTATCCCGCTGGTCAGCCCGCCGATACCGGCGCCGATCACTACAGCCCTGGGCATCTCAGTGACCCTTCCTCTCACTACGTCTGTAGTTTCACTATACTACGCCTGTAGTTCGCGGGAACTACCGCTGTAGTATCGGGTCCCGTGAAGCGCTCAGAGACCGTCGCGGACACAGCCATCACCCTGCTCGCCGAACGGGGCATGCGCGGCCTGACCCACCGAGCCGTCGACGAGGCCGCCGGCCTGCCACCCGGCTCCACGTCCAACCTGGCCAGAACCCGCGCGGCCCTGCTGGAGCTGACGTTGGCGCGGCTCACGGAACTGGAGCTGCGGGCATTGGCCCCGGCATACGAGGGGGACGGGTTCGAGCTGTCGGACCTGCCCGGCCGTCTGGCGGAGGCGCTGTACGTCCAGCTCATGGATCGGCGGCGATCCCTGGCCCGCTACGAACTCGCCCTGGAGGCGACCCGGCGTCCGGAGCTTCGCAAGATCTACGACGAGGCCGGCCGCCGTTTCCGCGACCCCGCCGTTCCCCTTCTGGCCGCCCTGGGATCACGGGAACCGGTACGACATGCGCGCCAGCTCGTGGCCTTCGGCGAGGGGCTCCTGTTCGACGCCATCGTGGGCGCCGGTCCTACACCCACCTTGGACGAGCTCATCGAGGCCATGCGCGACCTGCTGAGCGGAATGCTCCGCTGACAAGCGGACTGGTTGCGGCCCGCTGTTTCTGCCGGGTCGAGAGGGTCCCAGGAGGGGGCCAGGTGTCGGGGTGGTCAGCAGGTTTCGCGGTGGGGTAGCTCCGGCAGGTGCCGCGCCCACTCCTGCGGGGAGAGGCCGCCGTATCGGGAGCAGATGTAGGCGGCATGATCCTCGGGCGCGGGCGCCCGTTCGAGATCGATGGTCAGTACGGTCCCCCGACCGGCCAGGACCCGGACCCGGCGCCCGTCCCCGGTGAAGGCGGCCTGAGCCGTCCGGTCCACGCCGGTCGTAGGCACCGCCCGATCGGCCAGCAGCGTGCCGTCGTCGAGCCGCCAGATCCGTACCCGATCATTGTCCGTGCTGATGAGCAGGTGCCCGTCCGGGCTGAACCGGAGGTGGCCGGGCGAGGGACGCAGCCGGGTGTAACCCGTCGGCACCCCGTCGAGGCCGTAGACCTGGATTCCGGTCTCCTCGGCGATCGCCACCTGCCTCCCGTCCGGCGCGAAGGCCGTGTACTCCCACGGCATCCTGTCCAGCCACGGCGCGGGCGAGGAGCGGTCAGCGTGCCTGATCTCCGATCGTCTCCCCGCGAACACCAGCGCCACCCGATCCCCAGGTCCCACCACCGCGTACTCGCCCACGAACACAGCCCGCCGCGACCCGAGGTCCCACGCCCAGCGCTCGCCCGACTGCCTGGCCGCCGCGAACAGCAGGCCGCCGCCCGGGCTGAACCACGCCGACTGCTCCCCGGGCGCGCCGAGGCCCCGGCCGAAGGGCGGGCCGACGCTCTGACCGGAGGTCGTGTCCCAGAGGTACGACCGGTCCACCCCGACGAGCGCCAGGGTGTGCCCGTCGGGTGACCAGGCCATGGCGCGCACGCTCTGGACCGGCCCCGCCGTCTGGGCGAGCTGCCTGCGCGAGGGGATGTCGTACACCCGCAGTGTTCCCTCGTCGAGCGAGGCAAGGCGGGAGCCGTCGTCGCTGATGGCGTGGAGGGAGCGCGGGCCCGCACGCGGGTCGGCGAACACGTCCACCGCCGCGTCCGCCGCCGTCAGCGCCCGGCGGGCCTCCGGGATCGGGGCCAGGCGCCACGCGGCGAGGCTCAGCTTGCGAGCCGTCACCGGGTCCGCCGGCCGCAGCGCCTCCGCCCGCGCCGCCGCCACCTTCGCCATCGTCTGGTCCAGCCGCCCGTCGGCGGCCCCGCGCTGCCACAGGGCGAGCAGCGCGACCACCGACAGCGCCGCCGCCATGGCCGTCCACCGCTTACGTGCCCGCCTGCGTACCCGGGTGAGCCCCGCGTCGAGAAACGTCTGCTCGCCCGCGCTGAGCGTCACCCGCCGCCGACCGCCGGCCGCCCACGCCAGCGCCCTGTCCAGCGGCTCTCCCTGGAACAGCGCCGCGTCCCGCCGGCCGCCCGCCTCCCACTGCCGGGCGGCCCTGGCCAGCTCCCTGTGCACGGCCAGGCCGTCCCGCTCGCCGTCCAGCCACTCGTGCAGCCGCGGCCAGGCCCTCAGCAACGCCGCGTACGTGATCGCCGGCGAACGCCCTCCGCCGTGCACCGTCGGCGTTCCCGTCCCGCCGGGCAGCCGGCGGCACGTGATCAGACCCGCCTCCTCGTACGCCTCCAGCACGCGGTCGATCGAGGCCACCTCATCGGCGGCGCGGCCGGTGACCAGGTCGGCCCTGGAGGTGGTGACGATGGTGTCGGCGCCCTCGGAGTCGAGGCCCACCAGCCGCAGGAAGACGTCCGGCACCAGGTCCTGCTCGGCCGGGCTGAGCTGGGTGTAGACGGCCTCGGCGCGGGCGCCCAGCGGTGGGTCGGAGACAGGCTCGGGAGGTAGCAGGCGCCCCTGCTGGGACTGCGGGGCGTCGAGGAGGGAGAGGAGGAGCTGGCGGGCGCTCGGGCGGTGTGCGGGATCTCGGTGCAGCGCGGCGGCCACCAGCCCGCGTAGCGGGCGGTCCAGCCGTTCGCCGTGGCCTAATCGGTTGTCGGAGCCGTAGGCGGCGAACAGAAGCAGCCGCCCCCAGGCGTGCACGTCCGTGGCCGGCCCCCCGTCATCGGCGGCAGGTCGCTGATCGCCCGCGGCCGGACCCCACCCCAGTCCCACCAGGCGAGGTCCCTCAGCTCCCAGGATGACCTTGTCCGGGGTGAGGGCTCCATGCACCGCGCCCGCCTCGTGCACCGCCGCCAGCGCCGTCGCCGTGGCGGCGGCCAGCCGGTAGAGGTCGTCGCCCGCGTACGGCCCGTGCCGCTCCACGACCTGCCGCAGCGTAGGACCAGGGATGTACTCGCTGACCAGATAGGCGGGCTCCCCGTCCAGACAGGCCTCCGTCAGCCTGGCGACCGACAGCGACCGCACGGGCCCGGCCGCCGCGGCCGAGGCGGCGAGCCTGGCCCGGGCCGCGGCGTCCGGGAGGCAGGGCACTCCCAGCGCATGACGCGTGCCCGACTCGTCGTAGGCCTCGCGGACGATGACGTGTCCGCCGCCGTCGAGCCGGGCGCCGAGCCAGTAACCGCCCAGTCGGTCAGTCATTTCCGCCTAAAACGCCAAACGGTCCTAGGAGCCCGCGCGCGTCAATCGGGCTCGGTGCTCTGGCCACTCCTCTTCGAGGATGCCGAAACAGACCGTGTCGCGCCAGGTGCCGTCCGGCCTTCTGCGGTGCCGTCGCAGCGTCCCCTCGTGCAGGCCGCCGATCCGCTTGATGGCGTTCTGCGACCTGAGGTTGAGGATGTCGGTCTTGAGCAGGACCCGGTTGTAGCCGAACGCGAAGGCGTGGTCGATGAGCAGCAGCTTGCAGCTGGTGTTCACGGCCGTACGCCACACCGCCCGGCCGTACCAGGTCCAGCCGATCTCGATGCTCTCGTCGAAGCCCGGCACGTCGCCGTACGTGGTCCAGCCCACGGCCCGCCCGCTCTCCTTGACCACCACGGCGAAGGGAACGTGCTGGTCGTCCGACACCAGTCCGCGGGCGACCTTCGCCAGCTCCTCCTCGGAACGCGGCGCGGGGACGGACAGCCAGCGCCAGACCTCCTCGTCCCCGCCCCCGGCGGCGAACAGGTCGGGGATGTGGGCAAGGGTGAGCGGCTCGAGCCGGACGACGTCGTTCTCGAGCACCACAGGCGGAGGTAGCTTCGCGGTCATGGCGGTAACTCTAGGGAGCGCGTGAAGTCGCGATTATGGCCACATGACGGTTTTTGCGGGAGACCACCTGTCGACACTCATACCGGCCGGTCGGTAGGCTCACGGGCATGGACTTCGCCTTTGACAGCGTCACCGAGGGCCTGCGCGAACGACTCCTGAGCTTCATGGACGAATGCGTCTATCCCGCCGAGCCCGCTTTCGAAGAGCAGGCGGCGACCAGCGGCTGGAGCACGCCGCCGCTGATGGCCGACCTGAAGGACGAGGCCAGGAAGCGCGGCCTGTGGAACCTGTTCCTCCCAGGCGAGCATGGCGCCGGGCTGACGAACCTCCAGTACGCGCCGCTGGCGGAGATCATGGGCCGGAGTCCCACCATCGCACCCACGGCCACGAACTGCGCCGCGCCCGACACCGGGAACATGGAGGTCCTGTCCATGTTCGGCAGTGAGTGGCAGCGCAAGGAGTGGCTGCAGCCGCTGCTCGACGGGGAGATCCGCTCCGCGTTCGCGATGACCGAGCCCGACGTGGCCTCCTCCGACGCCACGAACATCGCCACCTCCATCGTCCGTGACGGCGGCGAGTACGTCATCAACGGCCGCAAGTGGTTCATCTCCGGCGCGATGAACCCCGACTGCAAGATCTTCATCGTCATGGGCAAGACGAACCCCGACGCGCCCAAGCACCGCCGGCAGAGCATGGTCCTGGTGCCGCGCGACACGCCTGGGCTGCACATCAAGCGCGGCATGCACGTCTTCGGCTACACCGACGCCGACCACGGCGGCCACGCGGAGGTCGTGTTCGAGGACGTACGCGTACCCGCCGAGAACCTGATCGGCGAGGAGGGCGGCGGCTTCGCCATCGCGCAGGCCAGGCTCGGCCCCGGCCGCATCCACCACTGCATGCGCCTGATCGGCATGGCCGAACGGGCGGTCGAGCTCATGTGCAGGCGGGCGCTGGCCAGGACCACGTTCGGCAAGCCCGTCGCCCAGCAGGGCGTCGTGCAGGACTGGATCGCCGAGTCGCGCATCAAGATCGAGCAGCTGCGCCTGCTCGTGCTCAAGACCGCCTGGCTCATGGACACGGTGGGCAACCAGGGCGCGCACACCGAGATCCAGGCCATCAAGATCTCCACCCCGCAGACAGTGGAGTGGATCCTCGACAAGGCCATCCAGGTGCACGGCGCGGGCGGCGTCTCCCAGGACTTCCCGCTCGCGGGGCTCTGGGCGGGCGCGCGCTCGCTGCGTCTGGCGGACGGCCCTGACGAGGTGCACAAGCGGTCCCTAGCCCACCGGGAGCTCAAGAAGTGGATGTGAACATCAAGGAGCGGGTCGCGGCCTTCCTCGCCGAGCACGACCCGGACGGAGATCGGCTGGAGTTCCTGCGGGCGAGGTTCGACGCGGGCCTGGCCTGGGTGTGGTTCCCCGAAGGGCTCGGCGGGCTGGGCGCGCCGCGGGAGCTGCAATCGGTCGTGGAGCGCGAGCTGGCCGGCACGCCGCAGCTCAACGCCGGCGTGCAGGCCATCGGGCTGGGGATGGCGGCGCCGACGATCCTGGCGTTCGGGACGGAGGAGCAGAAACGTCGCTTCCTGCGGCCGTTGTGGACGGGAGAGGAGATCTGGTGCCAGCTCTTCAGCGAGCCCGGTGCCGGATCCGACCTGGCCACGCTCGCGACCCGAGCTGTCAGGGACGGGGACGAATGGGTGGTCGATGGCCAGAAGGTGTGGACGTCCGGCGCCCATCACGCCAGGTGGGCCATCCTCGTCGCGCGTACCGACCCGGACGTGCCGAAGCACCGCGGCCTGACGTACTTCGTCTGCGACATGCACGCGCCGGGCGTCGAGGTGCGGCCGCTGCGGCAGATCACCGGTGAGGCCGAGTTCAACGAGGTCTTCCTGACCGGCGTGCGGCTCCCCGACGACCTGCGGCTCGGCGAGGTGGGGGACGGCTGGCGGGTCGCGCAGACCACGCTGATGAACGAGCGCGTCGCCATCGGCGGCGCTCCCGTGGCGCGCGGCGGCGGCATGGTCGGGGTCGTGCTCGACGCCTGGCGCGCGCGGCCGGAGCTGCGCACCCACGACCTGCACCAGCGGCTGCTGTCGCTCTGGGTCGAGTCGGAGGTGACCCGGCTCTCCGGGGTACGGCTGCGCGAGCAGCTCGCCGCGGGGCACCCGGGCCCGGAGGGGTCCGGGATGAAGCTGTCGTTCGCCAAGCTCAACCAGGCGCTGTCGGGCTTCGAGGTGGAGTTCGCGCGCGACCTGGGCTACGACGACGACTGGACGTTCCGGCGCTCGGAGGGCGTCGACTTCTACGGCCGTGGCCGCGGCTACCGCTATCTGCGGGCCAAGGGCAACTCGATCGAGGGCGGTACGTCCGAGATCCTGCGCAACATCATCTCCGAGCGGGTGCTCGGCCTGCCCTCAGAGCCTCGCGTCGACAAGGACGTGCCCTGGAAGGACCTGCCGCGATGAGTCTGCTGTATTCCGAGGTCGAGGAGGAGCTGAGGGCCGCCGTGCGGGGGTTGCTCGCCGACCGGTGCCCGCCCGCCGCCGTGCTCAAGCGGATCGAGTCAGAGCCCTATGACCTCGACCTGTGGAAGACGCTGGCGGGCGAGATCGGGGTGGCCGGACTGCTGATCCCCGAGCAGTACGGCGGCGCCGGGGCGTCGGCCAGCGAGGCGGCCGTCGTGCTGGAGGAGCTCGGCAGGGGAGTGGCGCCGGTGCCGTTCTTCACCAGCTCCGTCCTGGCCACGCGAGCGCTGCTCCCGACCGGCGACGCCCTGCTGGAGGAGCTGGCCGAGGGCAGGAAGACCGCCGCGCTGGTCGTGCCGTTCGCGGCGAGCCCGTACCGGCAGGGAGCGTCGGTGCGGGTCGCGGACGGGCGGCTGACCGGGACCGTCACCGGCGTGGCCGGGGCGGACGTGGCCGACGTGCTGCTGGCGCCCGTCGGCGGCAGGCTCCACGCCGTGGAAGAGGGGGCGGGAGTCGAGGTCGTGCCGTCGCTCGACCTGACCAGGCCGGTCGCGACCGTCACCTTCGACGCCGTACCGGCCAGGGACGTGGGGGAGTGCGACCTGGCCGAGGTGCTGAGGTTCGGGGCGGGGCTGCTGGCGTCGGAGCAGCTCGGGGTCGCCGAGTGGTGCCTCGACACCACGATCGCGTACGCCAAGGAGCGCCACCAGTTCGCCCGGCCCGTCGGCTCCTTCCAGGCGATCAAGCACCGGCTGGCCGACCTCTGGCTGGACGTGGTCAGGGCCAGGGCCGCAGCCAGGAGCGCCGCGGCCGACGGCTCGGCGGTCTCCGTGGCCGTGGCCCAGTCGTGGAACGCGGGTGTGGCCGTGCACGCCGCCGAAGAGGCGCTGCAGTTGCACGGAGGGATCGGGATGACGTGGGAGCACCCCGTACATCTCTATCTCAAGCGCGCGAAAGCCTCCGAGATCGCGCTGGGTACGCCCGGCGACCACCGGGAGGCGCTGGCCTCACTTGTCGACGTGCCCGGCCCCGAGTGAGGTGAGCAGCAGGTCGGCGAAGTGCCTGCCCACCTGGGCGCCGGTCAGCGGGCCCGCCGTGCTGAACCACGTGCCCAGGTGGTGCACCGAGCCGAAGAAGTAGTCGACGACCAGCTCGGCCGGGACCCGGTCGCTGAAGACGCCCTCGCGCTGCCCCTCGGCCACGAGCTCGCGGAAGCGCTCGTGGTAGCGGCGGCGCTCGGCGCGTACGGTCTTCTGGGTCTCGGGGGCGAGCAGGTGCATCGACCTGAAGAAGATCTTGGAGTCGTCGAGGTTCGCGGCCGTGGTCTCCACGACGTCGGCCGCGGCCCGGTGCAGGCGCCGGCGCACGTCGCCCGGGCTGTCGGCGATGCGCGTCAGCCGCTCCATCTGCATGCGGAGGACCCGGGCGTAGATCTCGTGCAGCAGGTCGTCCTTGGAGTCGAAGTAGTGGTACATGGCGCCCTTGGTGACGCCGGCCGCCACGACGATCTCCTGGACGGAGGCGCCCTCGAAGCCGCGCTCGGCGAAGAGCCGGGTCGCCTCCGCGAGCAACCGCTGCCTGACCGGTTCCTCTTTCACATGGTCCCCCTTGTCACCTGCCCTAGCATACCGACTGGTCGGTTGAGGTCATTTGCTGGTCTTGCGGGTACTAATTACGTCACCTTAGGCTCGCCTTGGTTGAGAGACGGGTATCTCTTGACCAGCGAGGGATCTTCGGCGTGGCAGATCCTGGAAAACACCTACTCATTCGGGGAGTTTGCCGTGCCCGGTGGCTCTATCTACGTGCAACCAGACGAGAAGTACACAGGGTCATCCCCGCAGTGGTGGTACGAGAAGTTCTGGCGGGAAGATGCCCCCAACCGGCGCAGGTCCCGGTACGTCAAGGCCGCTGTGGGGTTCGTGATCGGCGTCGCGCTCGCGCTCAGGTTCGACCTTGCCGCGGCGTCCCCGTTCGCCGGTCTGGTCGTGGCCGGCATCGTGGCGGGGGGTGACTGGTTCCTCGACTGGCGTTCCTTCCACGCGACGGCGGTCTGGCGCGGCGCGCGGCGCGGCGAGGCGATCACCGGCAAGATGCTGCGCAGGTCGCTGAGCAAACTCGGCTACAGCGTGCTCGACGGCCGCGCCATCCGTGGCCAGGCCTCCATCGACCACCTGGTGATCGGCCCGGGCGGCTTGTGGATCATCGACAACGAGTCGTGGAGTCCCGACACCGAGATCGCCTGTTACGGCGGAAGGCTGTTCTTCGGCGAGAAGTACGGCAGCAAGACCGCCAAGCCGCTGGTGGAGACCGCCGAGGCGTTCGCCGAGCTGCTCACCCGCGAGACGCGCATCCCGGTGACGATCACGCCCATGCTCGCCGCCCACTGCGGGCTGCTGCCCAAGGGCGGCATCGTGGTCGCCGAGGGGCTCACGCTGCTCAAGCCACGGCTCGCGGCGAAGGTGATCAAGTCGGCCGAGGGCGGCGTGCTCAGCGCCGAGCAGATCGAGGTGCTGGCCCGCACCGCCGCCAGGGAGCTCCAGCGCACCTGACGCGCTCAGGCCAGCGTCTCGATGAAGGCGGTGAGCTGGGCGACGTTGCGGCACTCGTGCATCGGCACGACCGTGCCGTACTCGCTCGCGACCGAGTCGCCCGTGTCCCACTGCGCCTTGGGCTCGGGGTTGAGCCAGTACGCGTGACGTGACCTGGCCACCAGAGAGCCGAGCACGTCCAGGGCGGGCGGCTGGTAGTTGGAGCGGGCGTCGCCCAGGATCAGCAGCGAGGTCCTGGGGCCGACGGCGTCGCCGTACTTCTCGGCGAAGCGTTCCAGCGAGTGGCCGTAGTTGGTGCGGCCGAAGCGCACCATGTCGGCCTCGTTCGCCAGTCTTGTCATGGCCTCGACCACGTCGGCGCCCGGGACGAAGAACCTGGTGATCTCGTCCACCGTGTCCACGAACCCGAACGCGCGCACCTTGCTGAACTGCTCTCTGAGCGCGTACGTGAGCAGCAACGTGAAGTGCGCGAACGACGAGACCGAGTCGCTGGTGTCGCAGAGGATGACCAGCTCGGGCCTGTGCGGGCGCGGCGGCCGGAAATGCGTGGTCAGCGGCACGCCGCCGCTCTGCAGCGAGGCCCGCATGGTCCTGCGGAAGTCGAGCCGCCCGCGCCGGCCCTTCCGCTGCTTGATCGTCAGGCGCGTGGCCAGGCGCCGGGCCAGCGGGTACACCTCCCGGCGCAGCCGGGCCAGGTCCGCCTTGGTGATGCGGAGGAAGTCGATCTGGTCGAGCGGGGGGCGTACGGCGGAGCGGGCGATGCGCTCGATGCCCGAGTCCTCGGCGATGCGGCGGCGCACGTCGGTGGCCACGGCGTCCTCGAAGCGTCTGGTGCTGTCGTAGACGCGCCTGCGCACGTTCTTCTCCGCCAGACCGCCGCGCTCCTGGCCCTGGAGGACGTTCTGGAGGATGCGGGCCATCAGCGTCTCGGGGGAGAGTGCGCGCATGACGCTGTAGGAGAACCAGTTCTGCCGCCCCGGGCTCGTCGTCGGCTGGCGGCCGAAGCGGCCGACCATGACCTGGGCGAACTCGCGCAGCTCCTGGTCGGTGCCGCCGGTCAGGAGCCGGGCGAGGTGGTCGCGGAGCTCCTCGACGGAGGCCGTCTCCAGGTGGAGCGGCCTGTCGGCGCGCTGGGCGTACATGCCGGACGTCGAGGCCGGGAACCACAGGTCGAACAGCACGTCGAACCCCGGCCGGTAGGCGGGCTTCTTGACCAGCGTCGCCGCGTACGCGGCGCGCAGCGACTCCCGATCGCTCAGCCGGATCACCCGCAGGGCCTGCGCGGCGTCCAGGCCCTCGGCCACCGACACCGGTATCCCGGCCTCGCGCAGCGCCTGCACGAACCCGACATGCCTATCGATCAGCGACATCCGGCAGCCCCAGCTCCTTGACCGCCCGCGTCTGGTCCGAGGCGTGTTTGAGCACCACGCCCAGCGTGCCCGCCACGGTGGCCTCGTCCAGCTCCTCGCGCCCGAGCGCCAGCAGCGTGTTCGCCCAGTCCACCGTCTCGGCCACCGACGGCGCCTTCTTCAGCTCGAGCGCCCGGAGCGTCGCGACCGTCCTGGCGAGCCGCTCCGCCAGGTCGGCCCGGATGCCGGGCACCTGGCTGAGCACGATGTCGCGCTCCCGCTCGGGGGTGGGGTATTCGAGGTGCAGGTAGAGGCAGCGCCGCTTGAGAGCCTCCGACAGCTCGCGGGTGGCGTTGGAGGTGAGCACCACGTACGGCCGCCGCGTCGCGACGATGGTCCCCAGCTCCGGAATCGTCACCTGAAAGTCGGACAGCAGCTCGAGCAGCAGCCCCTCGACCTCGACGTCGGCCTTGTCGGTCTCGTCGATGAGCAGCACGGTGGGCTCCGCGGCCCTGATCGCCTTCAGCAGCGGCCGCTCCAGCAGGAACTCCTCGGAGAAGATGTCGTCGTCGGCACTCGTGGCCTGGATCCTGAGCAGTTGCTTCTTGTAGTTCCACTCGTACAGCGCCCTGGCCTCGTCGAGGCCCTCGTAGCACTGCAGCCTGATCAGCGCGGCCCCCGTCGCCATGGCCACCGCCTTGGCCAGCTGCGTCTTGCCCACGCCCGCCGGGCCCTCGACCAGCAGCGGCTTGCCGAGTGCCGCGGCCAGGAACACCGAGGTGGAGATGGCGTCGTCGGAGAGGTAGTCCACGGCGGCGAGCCGCTCCGTCACGTCGGCGGGCGAGTCGAACATCGATGCTCCTGTCTGATGGCCGAACTTTATTCTAGCCGGACGGGTCGGCCTGATACCGATTCGACCAGGATGGGGTTCACCGGTATATTCCTCTCTGCAAGCGCCGCTAGCTCAGTTGGTTAGAGCAGCTGACTCTTAATCAGCGGGTCCGGGGTTCGAGTCCCTGGCGGCGCACCTGCTCTGATCTGGCCCGATCTCCTCGATGGAGATCGGGCCAGATTCGTTTTGAGATCAAGAACGGCCGCTCGGCCGGAAAAATCGTTCGCTCCTCCTGTGCGCGCTGCGGCAGCATGGTCACGGCCGGTGTCTGCGTTCGGGAGGGGCGGATGGCTGTGCTCGGATCACGTGAAGGCTCCGCAGACGGACCATCCGCACGAAAGTCGGCCGTTCTGCTGGCGCTGCGCTACTACTGCGGCGAGCTGAAGCGTCAGTGGCGGGTCGCGGTGCCCGCGGTGACGCTTCCGGCGGTGGGCAACATCTGCCTGTTCTACCTGGCGCCGCTGGCGGTGGCCGGGCTGGTGGGGCATCTGTCCGGTGGCGGTGACGGCACCGTCGCCGCGCTCATGCCGTACGTGCTCGGCTTCGGCGCGATGCTGCTGGCGGGCGAGACGCTGTGGCGGGTGGGGCTGCACTTCCTGAACCGTACGGACGCCCGGGGCATCGAGCAGCTCGGCGTGGTCGGCATGGACGAGCTGCTGATCAGGGATGCCGCGTTCTTCCACGACAACTTCGCCGGTTCGCTGACCAAACGGGTGCTGAGCTTCTCATCGAGGTTCGAGGACTTCGTCGACACGCTCACCTTCTCGATCATGGCCAAGCTGGTGCCGTTGATCTTCGCCTCGGTGGTGCTGTGGCAGTATCACCCGCTGCTGGTCCTCGTGCTCGTGGGCCTCATCATCGTCACCGGCTTTCTCGTCGCCCCGCTCATCCGCCGTCGCCAGGTGCTGGTCGACCAGCGTGAGGCCGCCAGGGTGCTGGTGTCGGGCCACGTCGCCGACGTCCTGGCCAACATGGACACGGTGCGCGCGTTCGCCGCCGAGGCCCGCGAAGCCACCGAATACCGGGCCAGGGTCGCCGAGCAGCGCAGGCTCACGCTCCGTTCCTGGGACTACGGCAACCTCCGGGTGGACACGGTCGTCGCGCCGATCGCGGTCCTCACCAGTGCCGGAGGCCTGCTCCTCGCCGTGGCGCTCCGGGGCGGGCTGGGTGTGGAGGCCATCGTGGTGACGTTCTCCTACTACTCCAACGCGATCAGCATCATGTTCGAGTTCAACCAGATCTACCGGCGCGTGGAGAGCGTGCTCACCGAGGCCGCCCAGTTCACCGAACTGCTCCTCGTGCCGCCGACCGTGGTGGATCCGCCCGACCCGCAGCCGCTGCGCCCGGCCGACGCCGGCGTCCGCTTCGAGGGGGTGTGGTTCGGCCACACCGAGGGGCCGTCCCTGTTCGAGGGCCTGGACCTCGACATCCCCAGCGGCACCAAGATCGGTCTGGTCGGCCGGTCCGGCGGCGGCAAGACCACCCTCACCCGGCTGCTGCTGCGTCTCATGGACATCGACGGGGGCCGGATCCTCATCGGCGGCCAGGACATCACCCAGCTGAGCCAGACCGACCTGCGCAGCCTGATCGCCTACGTTCCCCAGGAGCCGGCCATGTTCCACCGGTCGGTGCGCGACAACATCGCCTTCGCCCGGCCGGGCGCCACCGAGGCCGAGATCATGGAGGCCGCTCGGGCGGCGCATGTCATGGAGTTCGCCGAGTCCCTGCCGGACGGATTCGACACCCTGGTCGGCGAGCGCGGCGTCAAGCTCTCCGGCGGCCAGCGGCAACGCGTCGCCCTCGCCCGCGCCATCCTGCGTGACGCACCGATCCTGCTGCTGGACGAGGCGACCAGTGCCCTCGACTCCGAGAGCGAGATCCTCGTCCAGGAAGCGCTGTGGCACCTGATGCGGGACCGTACGGCGCTCGTGGTCGCGCACCGCCTGAGCACCGTCGTCCGCATGGACCGGCTGGTCGTGCTCGACCAGGGGCGCATCGTCGAACAGGGCACCCACGGCGAGCTGCTGGAGGCCCAGGGCCCCTACGCCCGGCTCTGGCACCACCAGTCCGGCGGCTTCCTGATCGAGGACGACGCGCGGGACGCGCTCCACCGCTGAAGGGGACGGGCGGGGACGCCATGGCATCCCCGCCCGATCGGTGTCAGGCGTCGGCGCTCTGGGCCTCCAGCTGCGCCTGCTGCTGCACCTGCTGGATCTGCTCGTCGGTGACGACGAGGTTTCCGAACTCCTTGACCGCCTGGTAGTACGTCCAGGCGAGGCCGTTGCAGGTGGACTTGGAGACTCCTGAATACTTGGAGCACACCTGCTTCATGTCGAAGTAGAAGGAGTCATCGATGCGTGACTTGTTGGCCGGGAACTGGCTCACGTCCTTGTAGTTGCGGTAGCCGAAGTCGTGCCGCCTGCAGGGCATCCGGAAGTCGTATCCGAGCGGCTGGTCGGGGCTGCTCGAGCAGAGGTCGGTCGACCAGTCGAAGGCGTAGTCGGCCCATGCCGCCTGGTTCTGCCAGGCGGCCCGCCAGTCGGCGGCGCTGGCGCTGGTGGGCTGGGTGAATCGGGAAAGAGCGGCGAGTTTCTGCTCCAGGGTCGCCGCGTGCGCCGGTAACGCGAAGCCGAGCATGGTGATCAGAGAGAGGACGACAGCGGTGAGAGACCGTCTGGCCATGAAAACCTGCTTCTGATGCCGGGGGGAGGGACGTCATCACGATGACGCGAAACGGCCGGAAACGCAGAAGCAGATCTTGCTCAATTCCGGAGGAAGGCTTCGCGCAAAATTGATCTTTACAACGAGCCGATTTTCTGTCAGTGGCCCAAGTCAGCGAGCGGCTCTCCGGGAGAGGAGGAGACGGGCCGACCAGCCGAGCGCCCACAGCAGGAGCAGGGCCACGAGAGGGCCGCCCAGGAAGATCGTCAGCCCGGCGCCGATGTTGGCGCCCAGCGTCCCAGCGGTCACCACCCGCCAGCCCGCTCCCGTGACGGCGCCCGCGACCAGCGCCGGCAGGAGCGCCGCCCACCAGCGGCGGTCGAACCGGCCCTGCCGGGAGGCCCGTACGAGCAGGGCCAGCGTGCCGACCGCCACGAGTGCCGCCGCGATGCCGGCGGCGCGCTCGGCCCACGGATCTACGGCCGGCGGGCGGATCGCCCGGTCGAGCTCGGTGCCCGGTGGGACGGCCGCGCTCAGATCGCCGACCAGCCACCAGACGGCCACCGGGACGGCCAGTACACAGCCCGCGGCGGCCGCAAGGAGCGTCTTCTTCATCACGCCGGTCCGATGCCTTCCAAGGTGAGGTGCGTGTTCCAGTCCTTTACCCATTTCCGGCCGAATCCTTCGGCGGTGTTGAGCGGCGTGGTGGCCGCGTCGAACCTGCCCGTGGCCGGATCGAAGCCGAACGCGGCGGCGGTGCGGCCGGCTCTCAGCGGTCGTGAAGGCGGCGGAAGTCGTCCAGGCTCTGACGGTAGAAGGCGAGATCGCTCTCCAGCTTGCGCCTGGTGACCCGGTCGGGCTGGGACTCGCGGAGCGACCTGCCCATCTCCGTCCAGAACGCGTCGAGGGGCAGCTCGGCGGCGCCCTCGGGGAAGAACTTCAGCGCCTCCGCCACGGCGTCGCCGGCGAAGCGCCAGTCGGCCTCCACCCTGTCGAACCCCGCGGGGTCCGAGGGATCCGCGGCGAAGAAGAGAGCGCCCTCCAGCGCCCTGCTCGCGTAGGTGGCGGCGATGAGCACCCACTGGCCGGGGTCGATCAGCTCGGAGAGGCCGATGCCGAAGATCAGCTCCTCATACCTCGCCGCGGCCTCGGCCTCCTGCGGGACGAACACCTCCGCGCCGCCGAGACGCACCACCCACCCGTCCTCGTCCTGCTCGGCCGCCGCCTGGCGGGACGCGCCGGGCTCGCCGCTGTGAACCAGATCGAAGTAGACGTACGCCTCCACGAGTGAACGGGCGAGTCCGCGCTCAGGCATGCTGGGCCGCCAGCTCCTGGTAGGTGTCCCGGACGACCAGCAGCCGGTCGAGCTGGAACCTGCCGGGCTCGGCCGCCCGCATCTGCTGCCCGCGCTCGGACCAGAACCCGTCGTCGGGCACCGCGTCCGCGCCTGGCGGCACGAACTTGACGACCTCCTCGACCGCCGCGGTCGCGATCCGCAGCGTGCGCCGCGCCTCGGCCTGGTCGTCCACCGGTACGTTGCCCGCCGTCAGGTCGGCCACCCACAGCCACTCGCCCGCGTCGAGCAGCTCCGAGGGCTCCGCCCCGCCGAACGTCGGATAGCCGGTGGGCGCCACCGGACGCTCCGGCAGGCCGAACAGGTATTCCCGCCGGGTCCCGCACTCGCCGCACGCGCCGGAGTAGCGGTTGACCAGCCCCTCCTCGACGCTGATCAGCCCGCTCTGCCAGGTCGTCTCCACCGACCCGCAGGCGCACGGGTGCAGATCGAGGTAGAGATGCGCCTCGTCCCTCGTCCGTGCCACCGCGAATGCCATAGCCGTCCTCTCCTCGGGAGTCCCATCATGCCGGAACGAGCGGTCCCGCTCACACCGCCGCGGTGGCCGGCACCTGGAACGGGGGCCGCCCACCGCGCCGCCCGCACACGCACGGCCCGTCGGCGGGGCAGGTGCACACCCCCTCCTCCGGTGGCTGCCAGCCGGTCGTGTCGGCGAGCCTGCGCAGGCGGTCCAGGTACCCGGGCCAGTCCTGGGGACGCCGGCCGTTCGCGAGCGTGGCGAGTTCGGCGGCCAGCGGTTCCGGCAGGAGCCGCCACACTTCGGGCTGGGCGGCGGCCAGCAGGTCGAAGAGGACGCCCAGCCGCGCCGGGCGCTGGCGCGCGGTGGCCGCTCGCGCCTGGCGCACGCTCTCGTACAGCTCGGCCAGGGCCGCGTGGTCACCGGGCCTGGCGCCCAGCATCCTGGCGACCGCTCCCGCGGCCGTCGCGGCGGCGGCCCGCTCGTTCGCGCCGATCGTGCGGTGGCCGTCCACCTGGAAGGTCAGCATGCCCGGCTCTGGGGCGCCGTCGCGCCGCACCTCGACGGGGATGGGCGCGCGTCCGGGCACCACGATGTCCATCAGACCCGGCCCGTACGTGTAGACCCGGGCGCCCATGAGCGCCGCGCCGCGTTCGAAGGCCTTGGCCGCGGCCGTCTCCGGCAGCGTCGCGGGGCCGCGGATCGCCGCCACGTCAGCGGGAGAGAGCTCCCCTGCCCGCCCCAGCGCCAGCAACGTGGGCGTTGCCCCCGGCAGGCCGGGAGCCAGCCCCGCCCGGCCGGCCTCGGCACGCAGCGCGGCCCGCTCGGCGATCGCGCCGGCCGGTCCGGCTTCGGAGACGATCCGGGCCAGCCCGCGGAGCCTCGCGAGCGTCACGGCGTCGGGCACCCCGAGCACCTGTCCCGGCACCCTGGGTCCCGGCCCGAGCGTCCGGCCCTGCGGGCGGCCGGCCAGCGCGGCCGCGTGCGCCGCGATCTGCTCCGCCACGGCGACCTCGGCGCCGCGCCCGGCTTCTTGCGGCACCCGGAGCACCAGCCGGTCGTGCGTGCGCGAGTCGACGGTCACCCCCGTGGCGTCCGGCGCCGCGTCGGCCAGCGTCACGGTGAACGTCCGGCCTCTCGCGGTCACGGTGAACTCGCGGGTGCCGCCCGCCGGAGCGACCTCGGCGACGCCGGCGATCTCCGCCATCCTGTCCAGCCCGGCCGGCGACGTGTCCAGCCCCACAGGAGTTCCCCCGTTGAGCAGACTCGCGATCCTGCCCTGCGGCTGGGCGGGGGCCGGCGCGCGCGGGCCGGTGCCCCACGGCGGCGGGGGCGGGGTGTGGCCGCGGCGTTCGATGTCGGCGCTGATGGCGTCGATCGCATCGGCCAGGATCCGGCGGGTGGCCTGGTCGGTGGCCCCGCGCCACTTGCGTGACAGGTGGGCGTGCTCGTCCAGGCGGGGGATCAGGCAGTAGTCGGTGCCTTCTGCCTGGTGCTCCGACAGAGACGTCCTGATCACGCCATGCGGCGCGCCCATTGCCGCGGCGACCACCGCCTGCGTCATGTGCGAGAACTCGTGCACCAGGCCCGACGACACGACCTCCGGATGTACGCGCGGCCAGATGCGCAGGAGATGTGGGTCGTCCGGCGTGCCCGCGCGCAGCTCGGTGGAGGCGCTGCGTCCTTCGCCCGGTTCCTCGATCAGCACGCGGACGTGCTGGTCGGGCGCGGTGGGGACCTGGACGGTCAGTCTGTCGCCCCGGCCCCAGGTGACGCGCGCGGCGCTGCCGCCCAGGTCGCCGGCCGTGACGTTCTGGCGGCGTACCTCGTCCAGGGTCAGGTCGGGGACCCCGTCGGGCCGGGCCGACCGGCTGAAAGGCGTGTCCTCGATCGCCTCCGATGGCACGGTGCCGGGCGTCGCGCCCTGGGCGACGCTGCCGCCCACCGGCCGGGTCGGGTTCATCTTCTCGGCGGGCCAGACCGCCTTGAGGGTGTCGACCGGGAAGATGCCGCGCGCCATCAGCTCGGCCTTGACCTGATGGGAGAACGTGCCGGGTTCCTCGGAGTTCATGAAGACGTCGCGCAGGCCGAGACCGGCCATGTCGGCGGCCTCCAGCACGGTGGGGGAGAGGGTCGCGAACGCCTCGGCGAACCCGCCGTCGGGGGTCTCGCTGTGTACGGAGCCGTCGGGGGCGGCCAGGTAGACGTGGAGGCCGTCCGCCTCCCGCACGGCCACCCGGGCCACCGCGCCGCGTTCGCGGGCGGCCACGCGGGCGTCCTGCAGGATCTGGATCAGCCCTGTGCGGCCCTGGTCCGGAACGAACCTGAACGTCGGCCAGCCCTGATCAACAGAGGGCGCGAGCCGCACGTCCGCCTCGACCCGGGCGCGCAGCTCCTCGATCTCCTCCTCGAAGAGCACCACGTCCACCTCGCCGCTGGTGGCGCCCATCAGGTGGACCGGATCGCCGACGACGCGCTCGTCGCCGTTCCGCAGCCGCGCCACGTGCTCGAAGGTGAGGTCGTAGTCCACCCTGAGCCGGACGGTGTAGGCCTTGCCCTTCTCGAACTTGCTGCGCTCGCGGCGCGCCCCGTGGTGGTCGCTCACGCTCTCGGACGCCTGCGCGCCGGCGTTCGCGCCGCTGCTGAGGCCCGATTCGCCGTCGCTCATGCTGGTGCCCGCGCTGACCGGCAGCACATGGCTGCGGGACATCGACGCGTTCTGGGCGTCGGCCGCCCTGTCGACCTCTCCCTTCTCGGCGTCGAACGGGCCGGAGACGATGGTGAAGTCCGACAAGCGGGCCTGAATCCTGACCTGGGCGCCCTGGTCCTTGAACTTCTGCCTGGACAGCCGCACCACGACGTCGCCGCCGGGCCCCGTCATCCGTTCGAACCCGGTCAGCAGCGCCCCCGGGGACAGCCGCTTGGCCAGCTCGGACAGGCGTTCCTCGACCGTCTTGGCACCCAGCATCTTCGACAGCTGCGCGGTGATGACCTCGAAGAGGCTGGGTTTGCGCGGGTCCTCCCACAGTGCCTGCGTGAAGAAGCCGGGGTGCAGCTCGACCTGCCGGGGGTCGGTCGTGGTGACGAGCGGCCCCGGGTCCTCGGCGACGGGCCGGATCATGCCGGTCGGGATGCGCCGTACGAGCCTGGCCCGGTACCTGACCGGGGGAGCGGTGCGGGGCCTGCGCCGGAGCATGTTGACCGCCTCGCGGGCCGTGACCGGCATCTTCCGGCCTACCGGCTTCCGCGTGACCTCGATGACCAGCGTCATGTTCTGCTCGACCCGGTTGAGGCCGTTGAACACGGCCATCCGCTGCAGTCGCGTGCCCTGCTGGTTGGTGGAGCCGGAGTACGAGCGGCCCCGGTGCGTCGACACGCCTCCCCCGTGGCCGTCGCCCTGGTCGGTGGCGCCGTAGTCCAGGCCCGCCGAGTAAGAGCCGTTGTACGACTCGGAGTGCGACAGATCGGTGTAGCGGTAATGCTGGATGATGACGCCGGCCTGCGACGTGTGCGAGAGGAACGTGCCCTTGCGGGAGTCCGCGGGGTCGTCGTACACCAGCCGTGCCGTGACCGTGACCTCTTCGGCCTGCGCGACCTGGGGGCCCGCCTGCACGTGGTAGCTCTTCTGGTAGCCGCGCCCCGACCACATGTCGGTGATGTGGATCAGCGCGGCGTCGCTGGAGAAGTCGACGCTCAGCTCGTCGCTCAGGGTCGGGCTCCCGTCCACCGCCTCGGGGGCGGAGGCGCGCACGGCGTTCAGCACCGCGTCCATCATGTCGACCGGGTTGCCCTGCTCGTCGGTCAGATCGAGGGACTCCGCCGAGCCCAGGCCCATCGCCCTGTCGTACGACGGCGCCAGCACGACTTCCCTGGCATTCTTGATCATCTCCGTCGCCTGGCCCAGGGCGTCGTCGAGCTGCCGCTGCTCGCCGCCCTGCTGGGCCGTGGTCGCCGCCGGGTCGAGGCCGGCCACCTCCTGGATCTTGGCGAGCAGGGCCCGCGGGGTGTGCCGGTCGGCGTAACTCACGTCGGCGCCGGCCGCCCGCGCCTTGGCCAGGTCCATGATGTACCGCTGGACCACGGGCACGGCGAGGGTCGGGTCGAGGGTCAGGCTGCCGTTGAGGAACCGCTCGACGGCATCGCCCACCAGGGAGGTCGGCAGCGGGAGCTCGCCTTGGGAGTAGAGCAGCAGCGCCTCGTCCTCCGGGAGCAGGAACAGCCCGGTGCCCTGTGCCGTGGCCTGGCCCTCCTCGCCGAGCGGGACCCGGTCTCCCAGCGGCACCGCGTGCGCCGCGTCCTCCGAGCCGCGGAGGGTGAGGTCCACGGAGGCCCGCAGGATGTACTGGCGGCCGAAGTTGATCGTGAGCTCTTCCGTGCCCCAGATGTCGAGGATCGACGTGGACTCGGAGGTGCCTCCCGAGCGGGAGGGCAGTGAGAGCGTGCCGCTGTCGTTCGACGTGCCGCCGCCGTCGAGGTCGGAGACGTTCGCCGAGGCGCCGACGGACAGTCCGGACGACCCGCCCCAGGACACGCCGGCGCTGCCGAGCCCGAACAGGATCTCGCCGCTCACCTGGTCGACGGCGCCCACTACCTCCGCGTCGCCGACCTCGCCAGCCACGGTCAACGACGACCGGGAGGGCATTCCCCGGGCGCGGATCCCGAGGCCGTTGGTGAGCAGCCTCTTCAGCATCCTGGGATGGGAGACGAGGTTGCGCAGCCCCAGAGCCGCCTTGATCATCTGGTACGCCACAGAATCCGCGCGCATGCCCCTCGGCAGCACCTGCTTCGCCGCGGTATCCAGGGTGCCGTGCGTGTCGAAGTGGACGAGCCTCGCCCTGGACAGCACCTTCTGCGACATCTTGCCCACAGGCGCGGGCGGCGAGTCGTTCACCGAAGGGAGGAGGTCCGTCGCGAACAGCAGCCTGGCCCTGCCCGACTCGGAGGCCAGGGTGACCGAATCACCATTGTGCAGGAGGTCGCCGGTCAGTCTGTGGCCCAGGGAGAAGATCCCGACCAGGCCGGTGCTCTCGTCGAGGTTCACCACGTTGACCGTGCTGCCGTCGCTCGAACCCGCCGTACGGGTCTGGCTGCCGCCGGCGTTGACGCCCACCTCGTGCGACAGACCGTCGTGCCCCGGGTTGGGGCCGTCGCTCTCGCTGACGGAGGCGCCGCCCCCGTACGTCCTCGACCGGCTGACGCCGCGGGATGAGGTGTCGGAGCCGATGTCGAGGTTGACCACCGTCTCCGAGTCCGTGTACCCGATGTAACGCACGTCGTCGAAGTCCTGCTTCAGCGACAGTTGCAACATGTAGTGCTCGGGCGCGCTGTTCATGCTGTGCATCATCAGGTCGAGGAGGATCCCGTCCTGCGCCAGCGAGTCGTACGCGGACCTGATCCGGTGCTCGGAGAGCTGCTCGGTGACCTCCTGCATGTTGAGAATCTGGGAGGCGCGCTCCAACCGGTCGGAGGAGTACTGCGGCACGCCGTCCACGATCTTCGGGACGATGCCGCGCTCGGCGAGCTCGTCCAGCACCTTCTGCCTGAACGCGTCCAGCCCGTCGATGTCCTGGACGAGGGCGGGGCCGGAGCCGCGCATCTGTCCCGGCCCGTCGCCGAGCCACACGGGCAGCTCGGCCTTGCGGCCCGGGGGTGGCTCGGGGCGCGGATCGCCGCGCAGGACCTGGTTGCCCTCCGCGTCGAGAACCGGCTGACCGTCCTTGTACATCAGCGCCGCGCGGTCGACGGGCAGGCCGAAGCGGTAGGCGGCCGACTCCCGCATGCTGACCACCGCCGTGCTGCGCACCGGTGGCCGGAGCGTGACGGGCGGCTTGCCGATGATCTCCACGGTGAACGTGGTCTCCAGCGCGAGCCGGTAGCTCTGCTTGGGGCTGGTCTTCCTGTGCACGCTCGGGTGGATGGCCTGCTTGTTGGCGGTGGACGAGTACGACCGCGACGCCGACCTGGAACCTCTGACCCGCGGTCCGATGCTGGGATGGTAGTCGCCGAGTCCGCCGATCCCCTGCAGCGCGGGATCGTTGAAACCGGCGGAGGCGTTCGCCTCCAGCGATCCGCCCGACGACGCCCCGCCCGGCGTCGCGGCGAAGTCGACGAGCACCTCCTCCTCGAACTCCTCCGCGGTCGACCCGCCCAGCGGCTCGCTCGCCACCAGCACGACCCTGGTCTTGGCGCGTACCCTCGCGTGCGGCTCGCCGTTCCTGGTGAAGACGCGCTCCAACCCGTTGGGGTTGTTGACGGCGTCGCGCAGCCGGTGGGGCAGCTCGTCGGTCACGAACATGCGCAGCTGGTCGTGGGGGACGGCGCCGACCTCGGCGTAGTCCCCGCCGAGCGCCGCCGCGATCGTGTCAAGAGCGCCTTCCAAGCCGGACATGCTGGTGAGGACGTGGTTGGGGAGCTTCGTGTCCCGCTTGTCGTCGTCGATCCAGGCCAGCTTCCGCGGCGGCTGGTCGGTGAAGGAGTGCGAGACCCACAGCCGCTGTGCGGAGGCGTCGCCGGGTTCGCCGGAGTCCACCACGGTGGTGTCACGCCAGCCCTCCGACTGCCGCGTGCGGACCTCGACGGTCCAGGTCGCGGCGGCGTCGAACAGCAGCGACTCGCTCCTGTTGTCGGAGACCGAGCCCCCTTGCGCGTACATCCCCGCGCCGCCCGAGGCCGACCAGTTGCGTCCGGCGGCGGCCCCGAGGCCGACCCCGAGCAGCTCGGTCAAATGCCTGGCCCACTCACCTTCGGGCATCATCTGCGCCAGGGCGGCCGTGTTGAAGCCGAGGGGGATGCCGCCGCTGCCCGACTCGGTGGCGGAGACGGTCCGGCCGGCCTGGAAGAACAGGCCCACCATCATCTCCGACGCCTTGACGCTCGCGTCGAGCACTTCGACCAGGTCGGCGAGGGAGAGCCTGATCCGCACCTCCGCCGCCCTGCTGCCGCGGCCCACGCTCAGCACGACGCCGTCCTCGGAGACGAGCTTGTGGAAGTCGGCCCGCAGGGCGCGTTCCAGCTCGTTCTGGGTGAACCGGTGGCCGATCCCGTTCCGTTCCAGGACGGTGTTGACGGCCTTGGTGAGGGCGTTCAGATGGGCGAGCCGGCCTGCCGGCATGGCCGCGGACAGGCTGTCCTGCTGCGGCAGCGTCGCCTCCAGCGCGTCCAGATAGCCCTTGTGGTGCCGCCTGGCCTCGGTCGCCAGCGACCGGGCGATGGAGGCCATGCCGACCTCTCCGGGCCGGGTGGGCCTCGCCGCCAGGTTCATCGCCGACAGCATGCGCTCGTAGGCCTGCCTCGCCTGCCTCGCCTCCGTCAGCGCGGCGTCGTACGACTGCGCGATCCTGGTGTGCCGTGCCGCGGTGGCGCGGTGCGCGCGGTTCTCCTGCCGCGCCTTGCGTGCCCGCTCGAAACGGCCCTGATCGTGCTGGTTCTTCGCCTTGCGCGCCTCCTTCGTGGCCTTGCGTGCCTGCTTGCGGGCCTCCTCGGCGCTCTTCTTCTTCGCCTGGACCTGCTTCTCGAGCGCCGCCTCCTCCTGGGTCAGCGCGTCGATGACGGCCCGGACGTCCGCGGCGGTCGGATTGGCCCCGAGTAAGGGCGGGGCGTGACGTGGGCGGGTGGCCTGCGAGGGCGCCCAGGGCGGCAGGGGCGGGGTGTGGCCGCGGTCGCTCAGCTGGCGCATCACACCGTCGATGTCGACGGCGAGGAGCCGCTTCTCCTGAAGGGTCTGGGCCTGGTGCCACTGCTCGGTCAGGAGCGACAGCTCGTTGCGCTGGGCGGCCACGCACGCGTCCCGCGTGGCCTGGCGGCCGCCCTTGCGCCGCAGGATTCCCTGGCGCTTGCCCTCGCCGGCCGCCTGCAGCGCCTGGAGGGTGTCGGTGATCTCGTGCAGCCAGACCCTGGGCAGCTGGTCGGGGTGCACGTGCGGGCCGAAGTGGACCAGGTGCGGGTGGTCCTCGTCCGTGCCCTTCTTGATGTCGGTCTGGCCCATCAGGTCGGGGGACAGGCCGCCGATGACGGGGCGGAAGTAGTGGGTGCCGGTCTCCGTACGGACGATCAGCGTCTCGCCGTCCTGCGACCAGGTGACGCTCTTCACGCCCTGGCCGAGGAAGTGGCGGGTGAGCCAGTCGCCGGCCGCGTCATGGACCTCGTCCTGGGACAGGACGGTGTCCGGGCGGCCGTCGGTCACGTACCTCGTGCCGACGACCGGTCTCGACGTGACCGTCCCGGGCTTGCTGGTGTATGCCCGCGCGCGGGCCGGAGCAGGCGCGGGGGCGGGGGCGGCGTCGGGAGCCAGGCCGGCATCCGGGGCGGCCGTCTCCGCGCCCTGGGCGACCGTCAGCATGGCGGCCGCCTCGGCCTGCAGGTCCGCGAGGTCCGAGACCTCCCCGGCCCGGGTGTCCAGCGCGGCGCGGATGCGGGTCATGGTGGCGGCGGGAATCACGCGCACGCCGTTGGCGGAGTTGATCAGGAGGTCGCCTGTCGGACCGATCACCGCGTCGGGGAAGTCCGTGGTGAGCGCGCCGATCAGCGCCGTACGGGCCCGCTCGGCGGCGGTCATGGGGCCGGCGGCCGGGGCCGAGCCGGTGAGGGAGGAGACCGTGTTGCCGAAGCCGTCGTCGGCGGTCGCCGCCTCGTGGGTGGTGGTCCGGTCGGCGGACGGCGTCTGGTGGCCGTCGGGCTGCGCCGGGGTGCTGTCCGGTGTCGCGGGGTTGTTGTCCTGCTGTGCGGCGTTGTTGTCCTGCTGTGCAGGGTTGTTGTCCGGCTGGGCGGGGTCGTTGTCCGGCTGGGCGGGGTTGTCGTCGTGCTGCGCGTGGGTGCCGTCCGGTGTCTGCGCTGCCGCCGCGGCGTGGGGTGCGGAGCGCTGCGCCGTCCCGTCGTCGCTCTGCGGAGCGGGCGCTCCCGCCGTGGTGTTGCGCCCGGACTGCGTGGCCGCGTCGCCCGTGGGACGTGACGCGGGGCCGGCCTGCCTGGGTGCCTCGGAACGCGGGTCGCCGTTGGGGGAGGCGGAGCCGCGCCTGTGCGCGTTCGGGTCCACGTCCGGCGTGGTCACCGTGCCGCCCGACCTGGCGGGCGCGGGTGTCCCGGGACCGGGCTGCTGTACGGACCCCGACATGGGGGGCTGGCCGCCGCTCGGGGTGGGGCCGCCGTTCGACGGGTTCCCGCTCGGCGGGCCGGCGGGCGGATCACCCGCCGCGTGGGCGGCGTCGGTGCGCGCGGCGGCGTCGTACGCGGAGGCGAGGGTGGTGATCGGGTGGGCCAGCGCGGTGTAGACCTCGGGGTTGAACGGGCTGATCGACCCGGTACGCCCGGCGCCGCCCATGAAGCCGCCCAGCAGGGAATCGGTCGTGAACGGGTTCTGCCACTGGCCGTAGACCACGCCGTTGGCGATGAAGCTGCCCGCCGGGGAGGCGATCGTGTTGGTCAGGCCGGTGGTCAGCGCGCGGCCCGCGAATCCCGGCACATGCCTGGTGACGCGGGACACGGGCCCGGCCACCGCGGTGCCGAAGAGCGCGCCGGTGCCCGCGCCGATGATCGCCGCCCCGGACTTCTGCCAGTCCCACTCCTTCCGGGTGCCCATCTTGATCTGCTGGTACTGGGCGACCGCGTCGATGAAGAACTCCTCGCCGATCTCCTCGATGAGCTCCTTGCCGATCGACGAGCCGAGCAGTCTGGCGATGAGGCCGCGTCCGGTGGCGCCGCTGAGCGCGGTCACCCTGGCCAGCCGCGTCGCGCCGAGCTCTCTGGCGCCTATCGTCGCCAGCCTGACGAGGATCCGGGTGATGGCCGCGCGGGCTCCCGCGGCGTACGGCCCGACGAGCGCGGTGGAGGTACCGGCGGAGAAGAAGGAGACCAGCATGGCGATCGCGATGGCGACGACCGTCACCCAGAAGGCCACGTTGATGGAGAGCTTGGAGTACTGGGTCTCGACGGCGAAGTTGTTGGCCTGCTGGGAGAAGGCCAGCGAGTTCCGGGACACCCCGGCCAGCCCGCCCTCCTGGCCGTGCAGGAACTGGGCCCTGGTGAGGAAGTTCGCGGTCGCGGGCGCATTCCAGCCGGTGACGACGGTGCGCGCGGCCGCACCCGCGAGCGGTGTGGAGCCGACGGATTTCATGGCCGCCTGGTAGTACTTCGCGGCCAGTTTCGCCAGCCCGGCCTCGGTGGCCTCCGGCCATTTCTGCCCGGCCGACAGCATGGGGATCAACCAGTTGACGACCCAGTCGGGCAGCGCCTCGGTCTCCCAGACCGGGCGGACGTCACTGTCGATCTGGACCGGGGGCTGCTCGGTCGGCCGGCCGGCGGAGGTGTTGACACCGGTGTCGGTGTGGACCGTCACGTCGCGGCCTCAGATCTCCCTCGTTCTGGCGGCCAGGTCGTGCTCGATGGCGGCGTCCGTGTGGAGGGTGTTGTCGACGGCTGCGCGCACCCTGCTCCCGGCGTCGATGATCTCCTTGGTGAGCTGGGCGTACTGGGTGAGCATCCGCTCCGGGCCGTCGTTGCTGAAGTGGGCGGCCTTGAACGCCTCTCCCTCGGCGCCGCCGCCCCACGGAGCGGCGGCGAGCGCCTCCCTGACCTCGCTGATCACCTTCGCTGACTCCCGGTCGAGGTCCTCGGCCATCGTCGACCACTCGGAGATTCCCCGGTGCACGACGGACTTCACGATCTCCGTACCGTCCCAGAGCCTCATCGCCGGCCCCCCATCCGCTCGGCGAGCTGCGCCATGGCGGTCTCGAGGTCGCCGTCGAGATGGGCCTCGAGCTCTGCCCGGGGGACCACCGGCTCGAGGATCTCCGCGATGCGCTCCCGGGCCTTGGCCGCCGCCCGCTCAGCCGTCTCGACGATCGTGTCGGCCAGCTGCCGTGCGTCGGGCCGCCGATAGATGCGCGGGTCTAGGTCGATCCTGACGAGCTCGCCGCGCGGGCCGACGGTCACCGACACCAGGCCGTCGCGCGACCTCTCGGTGACCTGGACGGCTTTGGCCTGCGCGTGCAGCTCCACGCCGGCGTCCTGAATCTGCCGGAACATGTCACGCAGCTCGTCGGCGTATGCCCGCATCGCCGCCGCGTCGGGCCGGTCGAGCGACTCCATAAATCCCCCTGAAGCCCACGTGAAAAGTCTCTTACGACACTCCTACGTTTCTAGTCAGTTTCCGTCACATGAACATCAGGAGACAAGAGTCTCCGTCAAAAGTGTTGATTTCCGACATTCAGTTGAACGGCGTGCTCCTGAAGATCGGTGACCTCCCCACGGGGCACCCAGAGGCGGTACACGCCCCGCTCGACGCGCTCCATCCCCAGCTCGGCCGCCGTGAGCGCCGACCCGCCCAGGTATTCGAGCAGCAGTTGATCATCACGCTCGTCGTGCACGTGGAACCACTCTCCCCGCCAACCGCACACCGTCGTCACGAAGTGCAGGGCCGCGCACTCCGACGCGGGCACCGTGCGTACGTGGCAGCCGGGCTCGACCTCCTCGAAACCGTCCGCCGGTTCGGGGCTGCGCAGCCGGATCCACAGCTCCAGCGAGTGGGGCTCAGGGCTGGCCGGGTAGTCGGCGTCCCGCCAGCGGGCCCGGTAATAGGCCCGGCTCATCCCGACCGCCTCCCGATCAGCAGCCATCGCCGCAGGTCGCCGTGGTACATCGCGCGCCGGTGCTCGGTCCCCCCGGAGGTGAGCTCCCAGATCTCCGCGCCGTGCGGCAGGCTCACCCCGTACACCTTGTACTCCCGGATGACGTGATCGACGCTCGGCACCAGGCCCATCCCCACGAACGGCGGCTCCTCGATCACCCAGCCCGCCACCGCCGCCCTGGTCTCCTCGTCGGTGCCGCCATAGGGGGTCCGGTAGAGCTCCAGGCCCGCTGGGCGCCAGCGCAGGATGTTCAGCGAGCCGCTCTCGGTCAGCATGCCGGGCTGCCCGAGCGCCTCGGCGAGCACGGCGGGCGTCGCGATGTGGGAGACGTCCAGCGCGTGATGGCAGTAGCCGGAGACCCGTGGCTCGTCCCCGGTCAGCAGGTCATGGACGTCGGCAGCGGAGATCAGCTTCTGGACCGCCGGCGCCCCTGAGCCGGGATCGAGGAGCAGGTCCTGGGCGAGTGTGGGCACCGCGAGCCTGGCCACCGTTCCCGGCTCCAGCATGAAGGCGGCCGTCAGCCCCGGATTGACCGCCAGCCCCCACCGCAGGTCCGGCCAGCCGGCCGCCAGCTCGACCAGCGAGAGGACACGGCAGTAGACAGCGGCGCCTCCGGTGGCCAGCCGCATCGCCTCCACGGAGGTGTAGGCGAGCAGCCACGTCCGCTCGGAGCCGGTGCCGGTGCCGGTCGCCCAGCTCGGAGCCTCGGTCCCGGCCGCCGCGGCGGCGGTGATCGGCAGCGCCAGGTCGGCGTCGCGGAGCAGGCTCAGGCACAGCGCGGCCTGCCCGTCCCGGTGCGCCGCCCACAACCGCTCCTCGAACGGCGTGGCCGGTTGATGATCACACGACGTCATCCGCCCAGTCTGCCGTCAGCCCAGGGCGTGGTCGAGGTTGAAGGCGGCACTGATCAGCGCCAGATGGGTGAACGCCTGGGGGAAGTTGCCCAGCTGCTCGCCCGAGCGCCCGATCTCCTCGGCGTACAGGCCCAGGTGGTTGGCGTAGCTGAGGATGTTGTCGAAGACCCGGCGGGCCTCCTCCAGGCGGCCCGCCCTGGTCAGCGCCTCGACGTACCAGAAGGTGCAGATCGAGAACGTGCCCTCCTCGCCCGGCAGCCCGTCGGGGCTGGTCAGGGGGTCGTAGCGGTACACCAGCGTGTCCGAGACCAGCCCCTCGGCCAGCGCGTCCAGCGTGGACAGCCACTTGGGATCGGTGGGCGAGACGAACTTGGCCAGCGGCATCATCAGCACCGAGGCGTCCAGCACGTCCTCGTCGAAGTGCTGGACGAAGGCGTGCAGCGTCGGCGACCAGCCCTGCCGCATGATCTGGCGGTACATCGCGTCGCGGGCCTCGCGCCAGGTCGGCAGATCGGCCGGCAGCCCGCGCTGAAGGGCCACGCGCGCGGCGCGTTCCACGGCCACCCAGCACATGAGCCGGGAGTAGACGAAGTTCTTGCGGCCGCCGCGGGTCTCCCAGATGCCTTCGTCGGGCTGGTCCCAGTTCTTGCAGACCCAGTCGACCAGCGCGCACAGCTCGTCCCAGCGCTCGCTGGAGATGGGCTGCCCCCACTTGTTGTACAGGTAGATGGAGTCGATGAGGGCGCCGTAGATGTCCATCTGGAGCTGGCCGGCGGCGGCGTTGCCCACGCGTACCGGGACGGATCCGCGGTAGCCCTTCAGGTGGGTGAGCTCGCGCTCGGGGAACTCGGTGCGGCCGTCGATGCCGTACATGATCTGGAGCGGGCCCGACTGCCGGCCGCGGCCGGCCTTGACGTGCTGCGACAGGAAGCTCATGAACGCCTCGGCCTCCTCGGTGAAGCCCAGCCTGAGCAGCGCGTACACGCAGAAGGCCGCGTCGCGCACCCACACGTAGCGGTAGTCCCAGTTGCGCCCGCCGCCGATCTGCTCCGGCAGGCTCGTGGTGGCGGCCGCGACGATGCCGCCGGTCGGCGCGTACGTGAGCAGCTTCAGCGTCAGCGCGGAGCGGTGCACCATCTCCCGCCAGCGGCCGCGGTAGCGGGAGGCGGACAGCCAGTGCCGCCAGTACCGCACCGTGTCGTTGTACGCCTTCTCGGCCTCGATGAGCGCGCACGATCTCGGCACGACCCCCTCAGCCAGCCGGTCGAGGGCGAAGACGGCCTGCTGGCCCTCGGTGAGCTTGAACCGCGCCTGGACATCGCACCCGTCGCTCTCCAGAGGCACGGTGGCAGTCAGCCTCAGCGAGAACTCGGGCGACACGAACGTGGCCTGCCCGTCGGTCATGTGCACGGTGTGCGTCTGGGAGCTGTAGTCGAAGCGGGGCGCCACCCGTACGTGGAACGGCAGCGCGCCGCGTACGCACAGCAGCCGCCTGATCAACCGGTGCCGGTCGACCTCGTGCGACTCCTCCTCGGCGATCGGCATGAAGTCCTGGACCTCCGCCACGCCCTCATCGGTGAAGAACCGCGTGACCAGCACGTTCGTGTCGGGTACGTAGAACTGGTTGGTCCGCACGGGCAGGTCGGCGGCGAGCTCGAACGACCCGCCGCGCTCGTCGTCCAGGATCGCGGCGAACACGCTGGGCGCGTCGAAGCGCGGACAGCAGTACCAGTCGATCGTGCCGTCCGTGCCCACCAGGGCGACCGTCCGAAGGTCGCCGATCAGCCCGTGCTCGCCGATCGGCAGATATCCCATGTCATCAAAGTAATCCGGACAGGGTCGGCGGATGCCAAAACGTTCGGCAAGGGATGTACGAAGGTTCTACCAGCCGTCGCCCCAGCTCTCGCTGTTGCTGCAGATCTTCACCGCGACGCTCCTCCGGAAGCTCTTGGGGGTGACAACCTCGAAGACGATGTTGTACGTGCCCTCGCCCTTCCACGTGATGGACGGAAGCAGCGGCTTCGACGACGCCGTGCCCTGCTGCCTGCCCTGGTTCTGACCGTTGACGAGCCATCGGTAGCTGTAGGTGCCCGTGGCCGAGACCTTGGCCCAGATGTTCATGTCGTTGCGCCAGCAGTCGCCCACCTTGTCGCCCTCATAGGTGAAGGTCACCGACGTCACGCCCCCCGAGCCGCCGCTGGTCGCGGTCGGTTTTGTGGTGGTGGGGCTGGTGGTGGGCTTTGTGGTGGTGGGCTTGGTCGTGAGGCGCGGCGTGGGTTTGGTGGTGGGGTCGGCGGTCTTGCTGGTTTTGGGGGCCTTGGGAGTCTTCGCGGTTTTGGTGGGGCGTGGCTCGGAGGTCGGGTGTGCGGTTTTGGGGGACTTTGTCGCTCCGGAGGCGGTGGGACTCTGGGCCGTGACGACGGTGGCGGTGGTGGTCCGGCCAAGCCACGTGGGCAACCAGATCAAGGCCGCCGCCACGGCAGCGGCCACGACGACCGCGGCCCCGCCGGACACGAAGATCAGCGTGCGCTGGTTGCCGGGGGTCGGCCGCTTGGGGGCGGCCTGGAGGTGGTGGACCGGCGGTTGCCGCGGATGCCCTGGTCCGGCGCCCGGACCGGACAAGGCCGGGTGCGGTGACCCGCCCGGGAATCCCGCGTGTGCGGGACCGCCCGGCGGTGGGCGGTGTCCGCCTGGGGATGGTGGTGCCTGGCCGCCGATGAGCTGGAAGAGGACGTCCTGCATGGCCGGGCGGGCCGCGGGGTCCTTGGCGAGGCACGCGTACACGATCGAGCGCAGCGGCTCGGGCACCCCGTCGAGGCGCGGCTCCTCGTACTGGATCCGCCTGAGCACCGCCGGCACGGAGTCGTTGCCGAACGGCGGGGCGCCGGTGGCCGCGTACACCATCACGGCCCCCCACGCGAACACGTCCACGGCGGGCCCGGCGGCGGCGCCCATGAACTGCTCGGGCGCCATGTACGCGGGCGTCCCCACGATGCTGCTGGTACGGGTCAGCGCGGCGTCCATCGCCCGCGCGATGCCGAAGTCGATGACGCGTGGCCCGTCCCGTCCGAGCAGGACGTTGGCGGGCTTGAAGTCCCGGTGGACGACGCCGGCCCGGTGGATGGCGGCCAGCGCGGTGGCCGTCGCGACCGCCAGCCGTTGCAGGTCGGCCCCGGTGTGGAGGCCCGCCTTGTGCAGTGAGGGACCGTCGACGTACTCGGTCACGATGTACGGCCGTGCGCCCAGCGAGGCGTCCAGCACCTGCGCGATGCAGAACGGCTCCACCCGCCGCGCGGCCGCTATCTCCTTGGCGAACCGGCCGTCACCCGGCACCCCTTCACGCAGCACCTTGATCGCGACCAGGGTGCCGTCGGGGGCGGAGGCCAGGTAGACCACGCCCTGGCCGCCCTCGCCGAGCTCCCTGACGACCCGGTACGGTCCGATGGCCTCCGGCGTCATGAGTTTTCCAGGTCGCACATGTTGATCGACATGCTTTTCTGCGCCGTGGAAGGCGAGGTGACCTTGAGGGTGAGGGTGTGGCGCCCGGCCTTGAGCATGTACTGCTGGGAGCTCACGAACGCGGTGTACGCACCCTTCGACACCCACGACCTCTCTCGCGAGATCGCTTTGCCGTCGACCAGCCAGACGGTCGAGATCCACACCTCTTGCCGGGTCGACTCCACGTTTGTCTGGAAGTGGACCGGCGGCATGTAGCAGCCCTTGGCGCTGTCCTGGCCGGGGCCGCCGAACAGCTCGATCTCGAGGATGCTGACCCGCGCGGTCGTAGCCGGTTTCTTGGTGGTGCGGGTCGGCGTCGGGGACTTGGTCGGGGTCTTGGTCGGGGTCTTGGTCGGAGGCGCCGTGGTGGACTTGGTGGCCTTGGGGGTCTGCGTGGGCGTCGGCGTGGGCGTGGTCTTGGGGGTGGTCTTTCGCACGGTGGGCGTACGGGTGGGCTTCGGGGTCTTTCGCGGCGGGGTCGTGGTCGCCGGGTGTTCAGTGGCCGGGGACGTCGAGGCGCTCGGGGAGTCGGCGGCGATGGACGCCGAGGTGGTCGGCTTCGACCAAGGGGCGAACCAGACGACGCTGCCGACGAGCGCCACCACCATGACGCTCGACACCCCCACGGCCACGGGAACGCCGATCCCGCGACCGCTCGCAGCCCGAGCCCTCCGCCCCGGCCCCCTGCCCGCGCCCGGGAACGGCCCTTGGCCCGGCATCGGCCCTTGACCAGGGAACGGCCCTTGACCGGGGAACGGTCCTTGGCCCGGCAACGGCCCATGGCCGGGTGCCGACCCATGGCCGGGCATCGCGCCAAGTCCATGGCCGGCCATGGGTTGAGACCCGTTCCCGGGCATAGGCGCAGATCCATGGCCCAACGCCTGCCCGGGCGCATACCCAGGCCCGGACCCGGGCAGCGGTCCGAGTCCTTGCCCGTACGCCTGTGGCTGGGCCTGGAAGTCCTGGTGCGGATGAGGAGGGTTCGGGACCGCGGCGTTCTGCCCGCTCAGCAGCCGCAGGATCACGTCCCGCATGGTCGGCCGGGCACGTGGATCCTTGGCCAGGCAGTCGTACACGACGGACCGCAACGGCTGCGGCAGGTCGCCGAGCTGCGGCTCGTTGTGCAGGATGCGGTTGATGACGGCAGGCAGCGTGTCCTGCCCGAACGGCGGCGTCTCGTTGGCCGCCCACACCATGACCGACGCCCAGGCGAACACGTCAGCGGGCGGCCCCACCGGCTGCCCCGCCAGCTGCTCGGGAGCCATGTACGCGGGCGTGCCGACGATGCTGCTGGTATGCGTGACGGCGTCGTCCATGGCCCGCGCGATGCCGAAGTCGATGACCCGCGGCCCGCCGGGACCGAGCAGCACGTTCGCGGGCTTGAAGTCCCGGTGCACGATGCCCGCCTGATGGATGGCGGCCAGCGCGGTGGCCGTCGCGACCGCCAGCCGCTGCAGGTCGGCCCCGGTGTGGCGGCCTGCCTGCTGCAGGGAAGGCCCGTCGACGTACTCGGTCACGATGTACGGCCGTTCGCCCAGCGAGACGTCCAGGACCTGGGCGATGCAGAACGGCTCCACCCGCCGCGCGGCCGCGATCTCCTTCGCCAGCCTGTCGTCGAAGCCGGCGCCCTCGCGTAGCAGCTTGACGGCCACCTGCCGGCCGTCGGGCGTCTGCCCGAGGTAGACGGTGCCCTGGCCGCCCGCTCCGAGCCGGCCGAGCAAGCGGTACGCGCCTAACGCCGTCGGGTCGTCCTCCCGCAGCGGTTCGACATGCGCCATGAGAGAAGTGACTCCTGAGACGGGTGCGGGTGATCGCTACGTACCCTAGCGACTGCAATACGGATTTGTTGTGATGTTTCGGAGTCGCCGGAAAAGCTGACTTTTGCCGGAATGTTTGGCGCGGGCGTACCAAAAGAACCGGCTTGGAACGGACGGTGAGCCCGGGGTCGGCACCTGTCCCCGGAATTGTCGGTGACGACTGGCAGGGTGTCCCCGGATCTTCGGATCGCACCGGCCGCGACGGTCGCGTGCCGACGTCACAGGACCGTTGGAGGGCCGACCGCCATGAAGGTGCGTCCCGGCGACAGCGTCAGCGATCCCGCAGCCGGTCGGCCGGCAGCGACCCGCTCGATGTTCGCGCCGCTGTCGGCCAGGGGCTTCAGGCGCTACTACCTGGGCCAGACGGCATCGGCGTTCGGAGATTCGCTGACCCCGCTGGCGATCGCGTTCGCCGTGCTCCACCTCACGGCATCACCGGTGGACCTGGGGATCGTCGTGCTGAGCACCCGGCTGCCCGTCATCCTCCTGACCCTGCTGGGTGGCGCGATCGGCGACCGTTTCTCCCGCAGGACGGTCATGTTGCTCGCCGACCTCACCCGTTTCGCGGCGCACGGCACGACGGCGCTCCTGCTGCTCACCGGCACCGCGCACCTCTGGATGCTGGTGGCCCTGCAACTCGTCGCCGGCGCGGGATCGGCCTTCTTCAACCCGGCCGCCGTAGGACTCGTCGCCTCGCTGGCCGGCAAGGAGCACCTGCAAGCGGCCAACTCCCTGATCTCGCTCTCCAGAAGCGCCGCGTCGATGGTGGCGCTGGGCACGGCGGGAGCCCTGGTGGCGCTGGTCGGGCCGGGCTGGGCCATCCTCGTCGACGCGCTGACGTTCCTGGTGAGCATGGCCTTCCTCTACCGGCTGCCCACGGAAGACCGGTTCTCCGCCGAAAAGGCGGTGCCACGGACGGGCGGCGGCGGTCTGCTGGCCGGCATCGGTGGAGGGATCGCGGAGGTGGCGCGGCACCCCTGGCTGTGGATCTGGATCGTGCACGTCGCGATCATCAACGCGATCGTGCTCTCCCCGATCATGGTGCTGGGTCCGTACGTCGCCGACCGGCAACTCGGCGGCGCCCCGGCCTGGTCGGCGATCGGCATCGCGTACGCCGTCGGCGGCCTGGCCGGAGGCTTCGTCGGCGCCCGCTGGAGACCCGCACGCCCCATGGTGGCGGCGCTCCTCTTCGCCCTCCTCATGGCCCCGCTCCCGGCCCTGCTGGCGGTCCCGGCCCAGGTGTGGCTGCTGGCGCTCGCGGGAGCAGGAGCGGGCATGCAGGTGGTGGTCTACAACGTGCTCCAGACCACCGCGATCCAGCGCAACCTCCCCGAGCGGTTCGTCGCCCGCGCCACCTCCGTCACCATGCTCGGCGCCCTCGTGGCGGCCCCGATCGGCACCGGGCTGGCCGGCCCCGCGGCGGCGTGGTCAGGCACCGGCCCCGTCCTCGTGGCCGGCGCCGTGACGGCCGTGCTCGTCACGGCGCTCACTCTCCTCGCCCCATCGGTGTGGCGGATCCGCGCAGAAAGCAGCTGAACTTTCCGCCCCGTCCGTCACTCGAAGCATGCGTACGGTTCGACACTCACGGGGAGATCATCATGAAGAAGGTGCTCGTAGCGGTTCTGGCAGGCGGGGCGCTGCTGACCGCCGCCACGCCCGCGCTCGCCCAGACCGCCCAGGCCGCCAAGACCACGCTGGGTCCGTACGGCTACGGCAAGGTCAGGCTCGGCATGACCGAGAAGCAGGCCAGGGCTACGGGGCAGATCGTTCTCAATATGGCCGGAGAGGCAGGTTCGTGCTCCGGCTGGGACCTGAAGGCACACCCCAGTGGCAAGAACGCCGTAGGCCTGTACATCTCCAAGAAGAAGGGGGTGGCCCTCATCAGCGCCCCGAAGGGCGTCAAGACGCCTGAGGGCATCGGCGTCGGCTCCACGATGACGCAGATCAAGAAGGCGTACCCGAACGTCAAGACCCCCCAGGATGGCTACCCGTCCGTCCGCGTCCCCGGCAACCCCAAGGCCTACTACGCGTTCCTGGTCGAGAAGGGCAAGGTCTACCAGCTGAGCCTCGGACTCAACTCGCAGGACTGCACCAACTGACGAGGCGGCCGAGGGTGCCACGAGTCAATGAGGGGCGTGCGGCAGGGAGGCGGTCACGATCAGGCCGCCGCCCTCTCGCGGCCGCGCCCTGACGTCACCGCCGTGCGCGACCGCCACCGACCGGACGATCGACAGCCCCAGCCCCGCGCTCCGCGCCGTGACCACGCGCTCGGCCCCGTGCCGGTGGAACGGCTTGAACAGCAGCGGGACGTCGTACGGTGGCACGCTCGGCCCGGTGTTGCTGACCTCGACCTCCACGTTGCCGTCGGACACGGTACGGCTCACCACCCGCACCCATCCGGTCCCGTCGTCCACGTTGTGCCGGATGCCGTTCTCGACGAGGTTGTGCACCAGCCGTTCGAGCAGCAACGCGTCCCCGGTGGTGGGCGCCTGGGCGGTCACCTCGTACACGGTGACCTTCGCCTCGTGAGCGTCCCCGGCCGTCTGCGCGACCACGTGCGTCACCACGTCCGCCAGGTCCACCGGCGACCGGTCGGCGATCTCCTGCTCGGAGCGGGCCAGCAGGAGCAGGCCGGAGATGAGCCGTTCGTGGCGGGCGTTGATCTCCAGCAGGCTCTCGCCCAGCTCCTTGATCTCGGGAGGGGCGGCACGGCGGTGCATGGCCAGCTCGACCAGGGCCCGGTTCAGGGTGAGCGGCGTACGCAGCTCGTGCGAGGCGTTCGCCACGAATCTGCGCTGCCCGTCGAAGGACTGGTCCAGCCGCTCCACCATGGTGTCGAACGTGTCGGCGAGCTGCTTGACCTCGTCGTCGGGACCTTTCAGCGCGATCCGCTCGTGCAGCCCGCGCTCGGCCATGGGGGCGGCCGCGATCTTCCGCGCCGTGTCCGTCACCCGGTGCAGCGGGGCCAGCGCCCGGCCCGCGACCACCCAGCCGAGCCCCAGCGCCGCTCCGCCGACCACGGCCAGCGCGATCGCGCCCTGCGTGAGCAGCGAGGTGACGGCCGCGCCCCGCAGCTCCTCCTCCTGCCGTCGCAGCCACTCCACCGCGGCGTCGCCGGTGAGCATGACGCCGTCCTGGGCGAGGATCAGGTTCTTCCTCCTGCCGATCTCGGGCTCGTACCGGCTCTCGAACGACTGGGTCAGCTGCTGGTTGAACAGGAGATACGTGACGCCGAGCAGGGTCAGCCCGGCGACCAGGAAGACGGCCCCGTACATCAGCGTGAGCCGTAACCGGAGGCTCATGCGATCCGGTACCCCACCCCCGGCACGGTCTCCACGACCGGCGGGTCGGCGAGCTTGCGGCGCAGCTTGAGAATGGTGAGCCGGACCGCCCCGGTGAACGGGTCCGCGTTCTCGTCCCACGCCTTCTCCAGCAGCTGCTCGGCCGAGACGACGCTCCCGTTCGCCCGCAGCAGCTCGGCCAGCACCGCGAACTCCTTCTTCGACAGCGGCACGAACCGCCCGTTCCTGAACACCTCCCTGCGCGCCGGGTCGAGCGTGATCCCGGCCCGCCGCAGCACGGGCGGGGCGGCCGGGCGCGAGCGCCTTCCCAGGGCCAGCACGCGGGCGGCCAGCTCGGGGAACGCGAACGGCTTCGCCAGGTAGTCGTCGGCTCCCAAGGTCAGGCCGGTCACCCGGTCGTCGAGCTGGGCGGCGGCCGTCAGCATCAGCACCCGCGCGTCCCGCTCCGACTCCACCAGCTCCCTGCACACCTCGTCGCCGTGCACGCGCGGCAGGTCGCGGTCCAGCACGACCACGTCGTAGTCGTTGACGGCGATCCGTTCCAGCGCGGCCTCGCCGTCGTGCGCCAGATCGACCGCATGGGTCTCATCCCGCAGCCACTCGGCAATCGCGTCGGCGAGCAGCAGCTCGTCCTCAACCACCAGCACCCGCATGGCGCACCTTTCATTCGCTTACGGAGCCGAGTGTGACGGAAGCGGCATTTGCTCGAAGTAAGCGCGGAACGGAAACGCTGCGGAAACAGCGGCCCCTATTGCATCTCCCCTCGAGAGCGCATCCATCCGACAGAGGAGAGATTCCATGCGAGCACGAGTCCTCGGCGCGCTGGCGGCGGCCACCCTGTTCCTGGCCGGCTGCGGCGCGGACGACGGCGGCGGGGCCGACGTGGCGTCGGTCAGCGGCACGGCCACCGGCACCCAGCCCGGGGCCGGCGCGAAGCCGAGCGAAGACCCGTACCAGAAGATGCTCAAGTTCGCCCAGTGCATGCGCGAGAACGGCGTGCAGGTGGACGACCCGCAGCCGGGCAAGGGCATCATGATGAAGATCGACAAGAGCATCCCGAAGGAGACGCTCGACAAGGCCCAGCAGACGTGCAAGCAGTACGCCCCGAGCGGCGAGAAGTCCGGCGCGCCCGACTCGAAGCGCGCAGAGGCGCTGCGCAAGCTCGCCCAGTGCATGCGGGACAACGGCGTGGAGAGCTTCCCCGACCCGGACGGCGGCGGCATGCGCATCACCGGCGAGGTCGGCGAAGACCCCGACTTCAAGTCCGCCCAGCAGAAGTGCCAGAAGGAGTCCGCCGAGGCCGGTATGGGAGGGCTTTGATGGGCCCAGTGACAGGCGGGGTGACAGGCGGGGCGACCCTTGACGGAAAGGCGCAGCCGGACGCGACGCCCTCCCGTCCGCGCCGTCGCCGCGGCCGGGGCAAGCTGGTCGCCGGACTCCTGACCGTGGTGGCCGTGGCCGGAGGCGGGTTCGTGGCCGTCAACAGCGCGGGCCTGCTCAAAGGGAGCGCCGGCCCCACGCGGTCGGCAGGCGCCCTGCCCCCGGCCACCACCACGGTGACCAGGCAGACCCTGAACGACACCAGGGACGCCGACGGCGAGCTCGGCTACGGCCCGGTGAGCACGGCGGTGAGCAGGAAGCCGGGCACGATCACCTGGCTGCCCGACAGCGGCGCGCAGATCACCCGAGGCAGGTCGCTGTACCGGGTGGACAACAAGCCGGTCATGCTCATGTACGGCTCGACGCCCGCCTACCGCGACCTCAAGGTCGGCGTGGAGGGCAAGGACGTCGAGAACCTTGAGCGGAACCTCAGCAAGCTCGGCTACGACGGGTTCACGGTCGACGACGAGTACACCTATGACACGGCCGAGGCGGTCAGGGAATGGCAGGAGGACCGCGGCCTGGACGAGACGGGCGTGGTCGAGCTGGGCCGGGTCGTCTTCGCCCCCGGCAAGGTGCGGGTGGAGAGCCTCGAGTCCGAGGAGGGCCAGCCGACCGCCCCGGGACAGAAGGTCCTGACTTATACGGGCACGTCCAAGGTGGTCACGGTCAAGCTGGAGGCCGAGGACCAGCGGATGGCCAGGAAGGGCGCCAAGGTCGACGTCACGCTGCCGGGCGGCAAGAGCGTGAAGGGCAAGGTCACCGAGGTGGCCACGGTCATCGAGCCGGCCGAGGGCCAGAACGCGGACCCGGAGACCAGGGTGGAGGCGCTCGTCTCGATCGGGACCGTCAAGGCCGCCAAGGGGCTGGACAAGGCGGCGGTGGACGTGACGTTCACGGCCTCCAAGCGGACGAACGTGCTGACCGTGCCGGTGGCGGCGCTGGTGGCGCTGCAGGAAGGCGGGTACGGCCTGGAGGTCATCGAAGGTGGTAGGTCCCGATATATCAAGGTTGAGACGGGTCTGTTCTCCGGGGGACGGGTCGAGATCAGCGGCGACGGGCTCACCGAGGGCATGACCGTGGGGATGCCGAAATGACGTATCCCATGATCGACCTGACGGACGTGTCCAAGACGTACCCGGGCGGCGTGGCGGCACTGGCGTCGGTGTCGCTGCGGATCCGGCACGGCGAGCTGGTCGCCATCGTCGGCCCGTCCGGGTCGGGCAAGTCGACGATGCTCAACGTCGTCGGCACCCTCGACCGGCCCACGGCCGGGACCATCCACATCGACGGGTACGACGTGTCGAAGCTGTCCGACGGCCAGCTGTCGGCGCTGCGGGCCACCACGATCGGGTTCGTGTTCCAGTCGTTCCACCTCGCCGCGAAGGTCCCGGCGCTGGACAACGTGGCCGACGGCCTCGTCTACACCGGCCTGGGCAGGTCGGAACGCCGCCGCCGCGCGGCCGAGGCGCTGGAACGGGTGGGGCTCGGTCACCGGATGGACCACGAGCCGCACGAGCTGTCCGGCGGCGAGCGGCAGCGCGTGGCCATCGCCAGGGCCGTGGCGGGCGATCCGCCGCTGCTCCTGGCCGACGAGCCGACGGGGGCACTGGACTCGGTGTCCGGAACGGGCGTGATGGAGCTGCTGCGCGAGTTGAACGCGGGCGGCACCACCATCGTGATCATCACGCACGACCGGGAGATCGCCGCCGGCCTGCCCCGGCAGGTACGGATGCGCGACGGCCAGATCGTCTCCGACACCGCCCGGATCTCCCTGGAGGCGGTGTGATGAGCGTGGTGGAGGTGGCGCGGCCGAAGTTGTCGCCGGCCAGGATGCGGCCGCGCGACGTGATGCGCGTCGGAGCGGTGGGCCTGCGCACCCGGCCGCTGCGGGCGTTCCTGTCCGCCCTGGGCATCGCCATCGGCATCGCGGCGATGGTGGGCGTGGTCGGGCTCTCGTCCTCGTCGGGCGCCGAACTCGACCGTACGCTTTCCGCGCTCGGCACCAATCTGCTCACGGTCTCGTCCGGCACCACGCTCATGGGCGAGGCCGCGCAGATGCCGAAGGAGGCGGAGGCCATGATCGAGCGCATCGGCCCCGTCCAGGCCGTCTCGTCGATCGGGCGCATGGGTGAGGTCAAGGTCTACCGGTCGGAGGAGATCCCCGAGGCGCAGACCAGCGGCATCAGCACGTACGCGGCCCGCCTCGACCTGCCCGCCACCGTGGGCGCGACGCTGCGGAACGGCACCTGGCTCAACGCGGCCACCGAACGCTACCCGGCCGCCGTGCTCGGCTCCTCCGCGGCGCAGCGGCTCGGCGTGGGCTCGCCCTCGCCCGACACACAGGTCGTGGTCGGAGGGATCCGCTTCACGGTCATCGGCATCCTGAACCCGGTGGCGCTCGCCACCGACCTGGACAGCGGCGTCCTCGTCGGCTGGCCGGTGGCGGAGTCCCGGCTGGGCTTCGACGGGCACCCGACGACGCTCTACACGCGCTCGGACGAGGCCAGGCTGGAGGCCGTACGCCAGGTGCTGGCCGGCACCGCCAACCCGGAGGCGCCCAACGAGGTGGACGTCTCCCGGCCGTCCGACGCCCTGGCCGCCAAGCAGGCGACCAGCCAGGCGTTCGCCAACCTCCTGCTGGGGGTGGGCGCGGTGGCGCTGCTCGTGGGCGGGGTCGGCGTGGCCAACACCATGGTCATCTCGGTGCTGGAACGCCGCGCGGAGATCGGCCTGCGCCGCTCGCTCGGGGCCACGCGCGGCCAGATCCGCACCCAGTTCCTCGCGGAGTCGCTCCTGCTGTCGGCCCTGGGCGGGGGCGGGGGGATCCTGCTGGGGACGGGCGTCACGATGGGGTACGCGCTGTACAGCGGCTGGCCCTCGGTGGTGCCCGCCTGGGCCACCCTCGGCGGCCTCGCCGCGACCCTGGTCATCGGCGCCGCCGCCGGCCTCTACCCGGCGATCCGCGCCTCCCGCCTGTCCCCGACGGAGGCCCTCTCCACGCCCTGACGTCCTTCGGCCTCGCGCACGGGTGCGTCGGTCGGCACGGGAGCGCCGCTCAGGGGGCGGCCGTGCCGCTGGATTGTGCGCCTCGGTTGGGCGAGCTGTCCGGCTGGGGCGCCCGCGTCGCGCTGGCGGTCGCGCGTCGGGCGTCGGAGGGCGCGTGTCGGAGGTCGCCTGTCGGGCGGTCATGGGGCGCCGCTGTCACGGGTTGTGCTGTCACGGTGCGCCGCCCCACTACGCCCCGCCACCGCAGCAGCGCACCGTTGCGGAGCCGGTGCACGCGGCGGTGTTGTGGTGCCAGGGTGTGGGTGGGCCGTGGCGGCGACGGTGCGGGCATGAGCGTGCGGCGGTGCCGACGCAGATGGTGGGTGTGGGGGTCAGTCGGCCGCGTAGCAGGTGGTCTTGCCGACGAGGAGGACGCCGGGCTTCTCTCCCGAGAGAACGGTCAGCTCGAACGTCAGGCGGGTCCGCGGATTGCGCAGAACGGCGACAGCCTGGTCCTCGTCCCGCAGATCCAGGTCGTCGACCACCTGGTCGTACCCCATCGCATGGAGCCGTTCGAGAAGCCCTGTGGAGGCGTCGGCGAGGTCGCTCTCGGCCCGGAAGTACCGCCGCACCTGTCCGGGCACGCACGAGCCGTCCGGTTCCGGCGAGGCGGGCGACACATGGAGTTCGGAGGCGGTGAGCAGGGTGCCGGCGTCGGTGTCGAGCTGCCGGGCGGCCTCTTCGATGGTGGGCAGTTCGGGCGCCGTCGCGCAGGCCGTCATCGCCGCGACACAGAGGAGCACCGCGGGCAAACCGTGACGGCGGGCGCGCACGATCGGACCATATCGGAGATCGTCCACGGCCACCCGGTAAACGGCACAGGACACTCCGAGGGCGATGATCTGTATAAATCACCTTTTCGCGGGCAGGGACAGTACTTATCGCGATTAAGGCGGCGCTACCGGAGCAGGATGATTTTCGAGACAGGTGATCAAGCTCACGTGACGCCCACTTCGCACCCGTACGGCCTCCGCGTAACCGGCGAGGTCGACTACGGCAACCACCAGCGCCTCGCCGGAGCCCTCCACCGCGCGGTTCTCACAGGCGACGGGGACATCCGCATGGACCTCGGGGAACTGGCCTTCATCGACGTGTCCGGGCTGCGCGTCATCGTGGCCGCCGCCGCCCGATTATCCCCGCCGCGCAGGCTGATCCTGGACCCGATCTCTCCTGCGGTGCGCCGCCTCCTGGCCGTGACGGGCTGGGATCGCACCCGGGGGTTGGGGATCAGCTGAGCGGTCACCTGTCCGGCCCAGCCCAGGTGAGGCCACTGCGGAGCCGGGCGATCGGGCCCATGTCGTCCACGAACCGTCCCAGTCCGAACGCCACGCACTCCAGCGGCCGCTCCGCCCTCCGTACCGGCATCTTCAGCGACGCCCGCAGCCGCTGCGCGAGCCCCCGCAGCAGCGCGCCGCCTCCCAGCAGCACCGCGCCGCGCCCCCCGAGATCCGCGGCCAGTTCGGCCGGGCACCGCTCGACCGTCTCCATCGCCGCCCGCACGATCGCCTCGACCGGCTGCCTGGTCCCCTCGTAAACCTGCTGGACCGGCAGCCGTACCTCGCGCTCACGGCCGGTGTCCGGGTCGCGGGCGCGCACGGTCACGTGCCGGTCCAGCGGCTTCCACTCGGTGCCGATGTCGCGCTTGGCCGACTCGGCCTCGTGCTCGTCGAGGAGGAGGCCGTGCTCCTGCTCGACCAGGCGGACGATGGCCCTGTTGACCGCCTCGCCGCCGCCCGGTACGGAGGCCGTGGCCACGGCCGCCCCGGACGAGAGCACGGCGATCCTGGCCGAGTCGCGACCGATGTCGATCACCATGTGCCCGGCGAAACTGTCGACCGGCAGCCCGGCGCCGAGCGCCGCCGCGAGCGAGTGCGGGATCAGCACGATGCGCCTGGCGTCCGCCTCGAACGCCAGATCGCTCAGCGCCGCCCGTTCGATCGGGGTGCAGCCGTCGGGCAGTGCCATGACCAGGCGCGGTCTGGCGAACGGACGCCGGTGCACCTTGCTCAGGAAATGCCTGACCATGCGCTGCGTGAGCTCTCCGTCGACCGGCAGGCCGCCGCTGACCGGCCGGCACGCCTCCCCGTCGGTCGCGTCCGCACCGTACGCGATGACCTTGCCGGTGCGGTCGTCGAGGATGACAGCCGAGGGCTCGTCGAGCACGATGCCCTTGCCGCGGGCGTAGATCCGCGTGCTCGCGCCCCCCAGATCCACCGCGAGGTCACGGCCGAGGAGGCTCATGGCAGGACCGGGGGCTTGACCGTCATGCCGGTTCTCTTTCCTGAGCCGCTCCAACGCAACACCAGGAACCGAACGGTTCCCCTTTACTTAAGGTGAAGCGCCCCCGACCCCAGGAGGACCTGCCGTGCTCGACTACGACCTCGAGGCCGACCGCTACGACGAGACCAGGGGCGGGCTGCCGCGTGCCGTGGCCGCGGCCGACGCCGTCCGGCGCCTCGTGCCCGGTGGCACGCTGCTCGACATCGCCTGCGGCACCGGGCTGGTCACGAGGGAGCTGGCCGGGCGGGGGCTGCGGGTGTTCGGGGTGGACGCCTCCGCGGGGATGGCGCGGATCGCCGCCGGGCGCGCGGACGTGGTTCTGGGCGACGCCAGTACGCTGCCCGTACGCGACGGCTCGGTGGACGCGGTCACCACGATCTGGCTGCTGCACCTGCTGGACGACGCCCGGCCGGTGATCGCCGAGGCCGCCCGCGTGCTGCGGCCCGGTGGAGTGTTCGTCACGACCGTCGACAAGCGGGCCGCCCACGGCCCGGGAGGGCGCAGGGAGCCGTCCGACCGGGCCGAGTTGGTGGTCGAGGAGGCGGCCAGGCACGGGCTCCGGCCGAGCGGCGAGACCAGATTCGTGGGACACGGGCAGGGGCGACCGAGCCCCGACCCGGTGTTCCGTCTCCTGGCGTTCACCCGCGACTGAACGACGTCAGCGCCTGAGGTCGGCCAGCGTCTCCTCGGCCCACGCCAGTCCGGCGCTGGTCTGGCTCCTGCCGAGATTCGCCGCGTACGAGCCGATCCCGTCCCTGGGATGGCACTCCAGCACCGCGAGCCGCGCCGCGAACCCGTCCCTGATCCGCTCCACCACCGCGATCGCCTCGTCCCTGTCGAGCAGCGGCAGCAGGAACGCCTGGAGCGCGGTCTCGCTGCGTATCGTCACGGCGGGCTGGTGCTCGACCAGCCACGTGTGCAGCTCACGCGTGCCCTCAGAGGTGATCGCGTAGATCTTGCGCCCCCTCGCGCCCTCCGACTCGATCGCCACGAGCCCGTCGGCGGCCATCTTCACCAGCTCGGGATAGATCTGCGTGTGCCCGGCCTGCCAGACGTGGTTGAGCGAATGCTCGAACTTCTTGGCCAGGTCGTAACCGCTCGCCGGGCCCACAGCCTCGAGCAGCCCGAGCAGCGCGATCCGAAGGGACATGGCCCCCAGCATATCGAAGAGTTGACATGTAAGGAGTTACACGTCAATCTTCACATGTGAATACTGACATGAAGCCCCGTGGCAACGGGCTTGTGCTGCTCGCCGTGCTCGGCGGGATGTTCCTGGCGATGCTCGACCAGACGATCGTCGGCACGGCCCTGCCGCGCATCACCAGCGAACTGGGCGGCAGCACGCTCTACGTCTGGGTGGTGACGGCGTACCTGCTCACCTCGACGGTGACGGTGCCGCTCTACGGTCGCCTTTCCGACCAGCACGGGAGGAAGCCGCTGCTGCTGGTCGGGATGGTGGTGTTCGTGGCGGGCTCGGCATTGTGCGGGGCGGCCCAGGACATGGCGCAGCTCATCGGCTTCCGCGCGCTCCAGGGCCTCGGCGCGGGTGCGCTGCTGCCGCTGTCGATGGCGTTGGTGATGGACATGTTCCCTCCGGGGCCGGGCAGGAGCGGCGCCCGCGTGCAGGGCGCGCTCGGCGGCGTGATGGGGCTGACGTACCTGGCGGGGCCGTTCCTCGGCGGGTTGTTCACCGACCACGCGAGCTGGCGGTGGTCCTTCTACGTGAACGTGCCGCTCGGCCTCGCGCTGATCGCCATCGTCGTGCTCCGCCTGCCGCACCGGCCGGGCACCGGAGGCGGGCGTCCCGACTATGCGGGCATCGCGGTCTTCACCGTGGCCATCAGCGCGCTGCTGCTGGGACTGACGGAGAAGGGCATGGACCGGCACACCTGGACCGACGCCGCCGTGGCCGGGCCGATCGCGCTCGCGCTCGCGCTGCTCGCGGTGTTCGTGCTGGTCGAGAGGCGGGCGGCCAGCCCGATCATGCCCATGCACCTGTTCGGCAGCCGTACGTACACGCTCGTGAACGTCACGTCGTTCTGCACGGCCTTCTGCATGTACGCGGGAGTCGTGTTCCTGCCGCGGTACTTCCAGGAGTCCCTGGGCGTCAGCGCCACCGAGTCGGGGCTGAGGATCTACCCGATGACGCTGGCGATGGTCGCGGGCAGCGCCCTCATGGGGGCGCTCATGTCCAGGACCAGGGTCTACAAGCCGTGGCTGGTCGTGTCGCCGTTCCTGCTGGTCGCGGGCACCCTGCTCTGCGTGAACCTGACCGCGCACACCGGTGGGGTGCTCCTGGCGGGCTGGATGCTGCTGATCGGGCTGGGCATGGGCCCGATGCTGTCCGGGCTGACCGTGGCCGCGCAGCAGTCGGTCGAGCCGCAGTACATCGGCACCGCCTCGGCGAACCTGACCTTCTTCCGCCAGATCGGCGGCTCCGTCGCGCTGGCTGTCGGCGGCACCCTCTACGGCTCCACCGTGGCCGCGGACGCGCCCGTGCACGGCCTGGCCGCCGCGCACGCCTCCGCCGCGGCCGTGGTCATCCCGTCGCTGGGCGTGGCGGGGGCGGTGATCGCCCTGGTGGCGCTGGTGGCGATGCCGGGCAGGCGGCTGGAGGCGCCGGCCGTCCCGCAAAGCAAGGTGGAAGCCGGTTTCGCGTCATAAGCGGGCCCATGCGAAGCTGTGAGTGTCCCCAACACCATGGAGGTCCTCATGGCGGATACACCGGAGCAGGAAGTCAGCGAGACTCCCGAGGACGAGTTGAAGCGCAAGTTCCGCGAGGCGCTGGAGCGCAAGCGTAACCAGCAGGCGGGCTCGGGCGCGGGTGGCAGGGGCGGTGACTCGTCGAAGATTCACGGGTCGCACGGTCCGGCTGCGAGTAAAAGATCGTTCAGGCGCAAGAGCGGCGGCTGAGGCTGGCATTTTCAGGGGGTACGGCAGTGCCGTGCCCCCTTTTTTCTTTGTCGGGGTAGGTAGATCTTCTGCCGGATTCATGACGAAGTGTTTGCGTATGTCCGGAATGCGTGGTTAGAGTGTTGGCCAATTCACAGCCGGTGGCGTGGACCTCATCCAGGAGGGACAGCCGGCTGGCGCCGAATCCCGAACGCTCGGGAACCGGGGACCCACTGCAGTTGGGGTGAATCCGACCGTGTGTCGGTAGGGCATCTCCACGCCCGAACCCGTCAGCTAACCCGGTAGGCGAGATGGAGAGGACATGTTAACGACTTGGACGACCGCGTCGAACTTTCGGACAGCGTGATAGCTGCCGCCTCCTGAGCGGCCCCTTCCTCAGGCTTCTTCCGCGCTCTGCGTAGCTTTCCCCCCTTGTCAGGTGCTTTGCCCTGCTACGCCCTTTTTCGAGTGAGCGCAACCTCCCTGCCCCCGTCGCGAAGGACTTTACTTTTCATGTCTGCACGTTTTGGCCTGCGTTCACTCGCTCTGATCACCGCCTCCACGGTAGGCGCGCTGACCATCGCCGGCACCGCGGCTCACGCCGATCCGAACACTGAGGACAGGGTCCTGCTCAAGGGCTCGACCACGGCTTCGTACTTCTGGGACGACTCCTCCGGCAGGGCCGGTGACACCGGTCTGCCCGCCAGCGGCAAGCCCATGCAGAAGGAACTGGCCGCCAGCCCGAGCTGGCCGCTCATGACCGAGGGTTACGTGGTCTACAAGGGCAAGAAGATGCCCTTCTTCGTCGGCGACCGTGGCCCGGGCGAGCCCTCCAACCGCGGGGTCATGCTGGACCTGGACGCCAAGACGTTCGCGGAACTCACCGGCGGCACGTTCAACCCCGACACGCTGGGCGTCGACGGCATCGGTGGCGAGGGCCACATCAAGGTCGACTATGTCATCACCAAGTGGGGCAAGGGGCCCGGCAAGAAGAACCTCCCGGTCGCGTTCTCGACCGGCGCCTGGGCCGAGCAGGACGACAACCCGGCCGAGCCGCCCGCGCCCGAGCCCGCGGCCGCTCAGGCCGTGCCCGCACCACCGGTCTCGAAGACCGCGGCCGCCGTCGTGGCCGGCGCCGTGGCCGTGGCGGGCGGCAGCCTGGCGCTCACGAGCGAGCGCGTCCGGAGCCTCATCAACCTCTGACCTTTACGGGCTGCTACCAGAATGTCATTCTGGTCGTCGTGACCACCCGTGTAGCCGCGAACGGCATCGACATCGCTTACGAGAGCTTCGGTTCGCACGCGGGCCGTCCCCTGCTCCTCATCATGGGGCTCGGCGCGCAGCTCATCCACTGGGACGAAGGGCTCTGCGAGCTGCTGGCAGAGCAGGGACATCACGTCGTACGGTTCGACAACCGCGACGCGGGCCTGTCCACCCACTTCCATGACAAGGGCGCTCCCGCGCTGGGGGCGCCCTCGCCGTACCTGCTGGACGACCTGGCCGACGACGCGGCGGGGCTCATGGACGCCCTCGGCTGGCCCGCCGCGCACGTGGCCGGAGCCTCGATGGGCGGCATGATCGCCCAGGCACTGGCCATCCGCCATCCCGAGCGGGTGCTCAGCCTGACCTCGATCATGTCCACGCCCGGCCCCTCGGTGGCCCCGCCGACGGAGGCCGCGCTCGCCGCCCTCATGGCCAGGCCGCCGTCCGACCGCGAAGCCGTGCTGGCCCACGCACTGCGGACCTGGTCGGTTCTCGGCTCACCCGGGTTCGGCCTGGACCACGAGAGGATCAGCGAGCTGGCCGGGCTGGCGTACGACCGCTGCTTCGACCCCGACGGCACGGCCAGGCAGCTCGCCGCGATCATGGCCTCGCCCGACCGCACGGAGCTGCTCGCGGGCGTGCGGGTGCCCACGCTGGTGGTGCACGGGGAGGCCGATCAGCTCATCCCGGTCGCCGCCGCCCACGCCACGGCCGCGGCCATCCCCGGCGCCCGCCTGGTGACCTATCCGGGCATGGGCCACGACCTGCCGCGCCCGCTCTGGCCGTCCTTCGTGGACGAGATCACCAAGCTCACCGCCGGCTGACCTCCTAGCCGAAGTGGGCGCGGGTCTCGGCGAACGCCTGGTCCGTGCCCTCAAGCGCCTTCGCCACGTCCGCCTCCGTGTGCGCGGCCGACATGAACCAGTTGTGCCACGGGTGCAGGTAGACCCCGTGCCGCAGGCAGGCGTCGCTCCAGTGCATCGCGACGGAGAGGTCGGCGTCCCCGTCGAAGCTGAGCCACGGGATCGTCACCGGTCCCGTCTGGTTCACCACGAACCCGTGGGACTTGGCCTGCGCGTACAGCCCCTCGCGGAGCTGCGTGCCGGCCCGCTCCATGGCACCGATGCCGTCCTCGTCGCGCAGGGTCTCGATGGTCGCCTTGGCCGCCGCCATCGCGACCGCCGAGAACCAGAACGAGCCCGTGGAGTACAGCGTCTGCGCGGGTCCGCGCAGCGCGTCCGTGCCGGTGACGGCCGCGATCGGGTAGCCGTTGGCCATGGCTTTCGACCAGGCCGTCAGGTCAGGGCGTACGCCATAGGGCTCCCATGAGCCGCGCAGGTCGATCCTGAACCCCGCCCGCACGTCGTCGATCACCAGCGCCGCCCCGAGCCGGTCGGCCAGGGCCCTGGCGCCGCGCGCGAAGGCGGGCTCCACCAGCTCCTGGTCCTCGAACGAGTCGTGCTTGAACGGCGTCACGATGATCGCCGCCACGTCCCCCTCCACGGTCGCCGCCGCGGCCTCCAGCGACTCGAGGGAGTTGTACGTGAACTCCACCAGATCCGCCCGCTCGTTGGGCGTCGTGCCCGACACGGACGGCGTGCACCAGGGGTCCGCCCCGTGGTAGGCCCCGTGCGCCATCAGCACCTTGGTCCGGCCGGTGGCGGCCCGCGCGACCATGAGGGCCTGGGTGGTGGCGTCGGTGCCGTTCTTGGAGAACATCGCCCAGTCGGCGCTGGGCACGGTGTCCACGAGCAGCTCGGCCAGCTCGACCATGACCGGTCCTGGGCCGTTGAGGCAGTCGCCGAGTGCGGCCTGCCTGGCGGCGGCCTCCTCCACGCGCGGGTGCCGGTGCCCCAGCACGATCGGGCCCCAGCTGCACATGAAGTCGATGTACTCGCGCCCGTCCACGTCCCACTGGCGGCAGCCCTCGCCGCGTTCGAAGAACTGCGGGAAGCCGGGGGCGAAGAGGGCGGCGTTGAGGTGCCCGTACATGCCGCCGGGCACGACCTTCAAGGCCCGCCGGCGGAGTTCTGCGTCGGTCATCCGAGGATCCTTAGAGTCGAGTCGAGGTCGGTGAGGCCGGCGTCCGAGCCGAGCCCCGTGGCGACGCGGGCGGCGGCGGCCGTGCCCCAGCGGGCCGCGGTCAGCACGTCCTGGCCGTGCAGGAGCCCCGTCAGGAATCCGGCGCAGTACGCGTCGCCGCAGCCGGTCGTGTCCGAGACGTCCGTCTTGAGGGCGGGCACCGGCTCCGTCCCGTCCGGCGTGACCACGAGACTGCCTGACGCGCCCAGCGTGACGAGCACGCCGCGCGGCCCGTCCGCCAGCAGGGCCTGGGCGGCCTCCTGGACATCGGAGCAGCCGGTCATGAGGAGCGCCTGCGACTCGTTCGGCAGCACGTAGTCCACGTGCGGCAGAAAAGCCCGGGCCATTCCCAATAAGTCAGGCATCTCCGAAAGGAGGTCCATCGTGATGATCGTGCCCGCGGCACGCACCGAGTCCAGGAGGGCGAAGAACGCCGGGTCGCCCAGGCCGAACGTGACGTCCATCCCGCCCAGGTGGATCGCCCGCACGCCACGCAGCACGTCGGCGTCCAGGTCCGCGTACGTCACCGTGAGGTTCGCCCCGGGCACGTGGAAGCTGGGCCGACCGCCGTCCGGCCTGATGGGCAGGATCGAGGCGGCCGTCTGCTCGCCCGCCCTGCGCACGAGACGTGAGACGTCCACGCCGCGCTTGGTGAGCACCGCCACCAGGAAGTCGCCCAGCTCGTCGTCGCCGATCGCGCCCATGGTGACCACGGGGTTGCCCAGCTTGGCCAGGTCGACGGCGGTCCCGGCGGCGGCGCCCGCGGCGGTGAGGCGGATCTGGTCCACCAGTACGGTGTCCTGGCCCTCGGGGATGTGATCGACGGGCCTGGCGAGAATGTCGACGATGTGGACGCCGACGGTGGCGACGGTCATAGTCTAAATAGACAGACGCCCGAATAAAAAGTCAATGGAGGAGCCGATGCCCAAGATCGTCGATCACGACGAGCGCCGGCGCGAGGTCCTGTCAGCCGCCCGCCGGGTGATCGTCAGGGACGGCATCGACGCCGCCACCACGCGGGCCATCGCCAAGGAGGCCGGCTACTCCAACGGCGTGCTCGCCCACTATTTCGCCGACAAGGACGAGATCATGCTGTCGGCGCTGCGCCAGTCGCACCAGCGCATCCGGGACCGGCTCACCGGCAAGATCGAGGGCGTGACCGGGCTGGCCGCGCTGCGTGAGCTGCTGCTGGACAACCTGCCGCTGGACGCGGAGCGCACCCAGGAGAGCCGGCTGGAGGTCAGCTTCTGGAGCCGCAGCCTGGCCTCGGAGCGCCTGGCCGAGGTGCAGCGCACGGAGGCGGCCGAGCTGCGCGGCGCCGTACGCGACCTGCTGGGGCAGGCCCGTGCGGCCGGCGAGCTGCGCACCGACGACAACCTGGACGACCTGGCCGAGCACCTCCTCGCCCTGATGGACGGCCTCAGCCTGCACCTGCTCCTTTACCCGGGACGGCTCAAGCGCGTCGACGTCGAGCGCCTCATGCTCCAGGCCCTCGATCGCCTGTGAGGGAGCGCCGCCGCCTGGAAGAGCGGCGGGAGCGTAGCGACCAGAGCGGGGGAAGGCGGCGGCATCAAGGGCGACCGAACCCGCCTCACGGAGTGAGGCCATGAACATTGCTGTAATTCGGACGACCGACTACATTCCAACCGCATGAGCCTGCGCGAGCAGTTATGCGAGTACGGCCGCCGCGCCGTCGAGCTGGGCCTGGTCATCGGCACGTCGGGCAACCTGAGCGTGCGCGAGGGGGAGCTGGTCGCGGTCACCCCCTCAGGGGTGGCGCTCGACCGGCTGACCCCGGAGATGTGCCCCGTCGTGGACGTCGAGGGCCACCTCGTGGAAGGCGAGCTCCAGCCGTCCAGCGAGACGCCCATGCACCTGGCCGTCTACGAGAGCACGGACGCCAAGGCCATCGTGCACACGCACTCGGTGTTCGGGACGGTCGTGGCCACCACCATGACCGAGCTGCCGCCCGTGCACTACAACGCGCTGCTGCTCGGCGGCACGGTCAGGGTGGCCGAGTACGCCACCTACGGCACGCCCGAGCTGGCCGCCAACGTGCGGGCGGCGCTGGAGGGCAAGCGGGCCGCCCTGATGGCCAACCACGGCGGGGTGACCATCGGGGCGACGCTGGAGGAGGCGTTCGAGTCCACCCGGCTGCTGGAGTGGCTCTGCGAGGTGTACGTGCGAGGGCTCGGCGTCGGCAAACCGACCATTCTCACGGATGAGCAGCTCGGCGCCGTGGTCGAGCGCGCGCTGAACCCTCCCACGTTCCCACGCAGAGAACTATGACAGCGCCACCTGCTCCGCCAGCCCCAGGGGCAGGCCGCCCGACCCGGCGATCTTGTCGTGGAACTCCTTCAGCGACCCCTTGAACGACTGCCGGATGCGGTCGATCTCGATCGCGCCCGTGAGGTAGGACGGCGCCTGCGTGGGCCAGGCGCAGTAGCGGTTCACCTCGCCCTGGGCCGTGCCGGGAGACAGCGACGCCTTGGTCGCCATGAACGTCTCCGCCTCCTCGATCGACATGTCCTCGCAGTGCAGGGCCGTGTCCACGACGATCCTGGCGGCGCGGAAGATCCGGCAGTCCAGGTGGGCCAGCTCGGTCGCCGGGGTGTCGAAGTAGCCCTGCTCGTGCAGGAGCTTCTCCACGTACAGGGCCCAGCCCTCCGTGAAGTACGAGGTCCGGAAGACCTTCCTGACGGTACGGGGATTGCCCGCCATGTACGACAGGTGCCAGTGATGCCCCGGATAGGCCTCGTGCACGGAGATCGAGGGCATCTGGGCCCGCGAGTTCGTCCGCAGGCGCTGACGTACCTGCTCGGGGGTGAAGTCGTCGGGCGTGTAGGGGACGAAGAAGATGCCCCTGCGTGAGGCGCTCAGCGGGGGCGGCGCCAGGTAGTGGGCGACGGACAGGACCGGGCGGGTGTACTCGGCCGACGGCAGCACCTCGCACTCCTCGCCGTCGGCGAAGGTGACCAGGTCCCGTTCCTTGACGAAGTCCCTGGCCCGCTGGGTCTCGGCCGCGTACTCGGCCCGCATGTCGGCCAGCGTCGGCGGATGGTCGTCCATGAGGGACTCCATCGCCGCCCGCCAGTCCTCGCCGCCGTTGACGTGGACCGCCACCTCGCGCATCCGCGCGTCCAGGTCGGCCCAGGCGGCCTTGCCCTTCTCGTGCAGCTCGGCGGCGCCGTACCCGAGCAGCTCCTTCTCGCGCAGCAACATGGAGTAGAGCTTCTCGCCCATCCGCCAGGTGCCGCCGCACTGGAAGCCCTCGAGGAACGTGACAAGTTCGTCGAACGCCCGCGCGGCCGGCTCGGCGGCCTCGGCCAGCTTGGCGGCGAGCTCGGGGTCCTCGACCATCGACGGGATCGTGCGCGTGAGGAAGTTGCGGCCGGTGCGCGCCTGGCCGAGCCCGCGCTTGACCAGCAGCGGCGCGGCGAGCTCCGGGTCCAGGTTGGCCTGGCAGGCGGCCAGCACGCCGGGCACCTCGGCCAGGCGCAAGAGGGCCGAGGAGACCAGTTCGGGCTCCGGCTTGAGTCGCCGCTGGAACGGCGCGTACATCGAGCCGAAGATCGGCGAGAGGTAGACGGCGGGGTCGCGCCGCCACTCGGGCCAGGACGCGAGCGCGATCGAGCCCCTCAGCTGGGAGAGGACCAGTTCCCTGTCGATCGTGTCGTCCAGGGTCGTCGTCTGGATGCCCGAGAGGTGTTCGAGCCAGCGGACCTCCTCCCGTTCGCGGGCGGCCCAGGCGGTGGCGGCGAAGTCGCCGAGCGTGTGATCGTAACCGTCGGCCCCTAACAAGCTGGCCACGACGGGACGGTCGGAAAAGTACCACTTGAGAAACTCGTCCACTGATGCACCATATCCTGAGCAAATGCCCCTGCAGATCACTGGCGCGCTAGGTGACCCTGACCTCATTCGCCTCCCCTGGGAGGTCCCCCTCCAAGACTGGCCGCAGCACCACCTCGTCGATCTGCCACGCGGCATCTCGCGGCACGTGGTGCGGTTCGCGCGGCTGTCCGGCAAGGTGTACGCGATCAAGGAGATCAGCGAGCGTTACGCCAAGCGGGAGTACCAGTTGCTCTGGGATCTCGCCCGTCTCGACGCCCCCGCCGTGGAGCCGGTCGCGTACGTCACCGGCCGCGAGGAAGGGCTGGACGCGGCGCTGATCACCAGGCACCTGCAGTTCTCGCTGCCTTACCGCGCGGTCATGTCGGGCACGCTGCGCCCCGACACGCTCACCCGGCTGCTGGACGCGCTCGCCGTGCTGCTGGTGCGGCTGCACCTGAACGGCTTCTACTGGGGTGACTGCTCGCTGTCCAACACGCTCTTCCGCAGGGACGCGGGGGCGTTCGCGGCGTACCTGGTGGACGCCGAGACCGGCGAGATGCACCCGATGATCAGTGAGGGCCAGCGGCTGGCCGACATCGACGCCGCGCACACGAACATCTTCGGCGAGATGCTCGACCTGGAGGCCGGCGGGCTGCTGCACCCGTCCATCGACCCCATGGACACCGCCGAGGACGTCGTCGCCCGCTACCACCGCCTGTGGGACGAGATCACCCAGAGCGAGATCATCGAAGAGGTCGACTGGCACCGGGTGGAGCAGCGGATCCGGCGGCTGAACCTGCTCGGCTTCGACGTGGCCGAGATGATGGTGCGGCGCAAGGTCGGCACCGGGCGGCTCATCGTCCGGCCCAAGGTCGTGGACGCCGGGCACCACCAGCGGCGGCTGCTCCGGCTGACCGGTCTGGACGTGGAGGAGAACCAGGCGCGGCGGTTGCTCAACGACCTCGACGGGTTCAGGGTGGCCAAGGGGCTGCGGCACGAGGACGAGGCCATCGTGGCGCACCGGTGGCTGGCGGAGGTGTTCCAGCCGACGGTCGACGCCATTCCCGCGGAACTGCGCGGGAAGCTGGAGCCCGCGCAGCTCTTCCACGAGATACTCGACCACCGCTGGTACCTGTCGGAGGAGCAGGGCGCCGACGTGGGGCTGGCCGCGGCCGTGAAGTCATACGTGGACAACGTGCTCGTGCACAAGCCCGACGAGAAGGCGCTCCTGCCGGACGAGCCGTCTCAGTAGGTCACCGTGATGCGCTTGCGCGGGTGGGCCCCGTTCTCCAGCTCGTCCGCGACGGCGACCGCGTAGTCCTCGGCCGAGATGAAGCTGCGGCCCTCGGCGTCGGCCAGCAGCGTGTCGCCGCCGATGCGGTAGACGCCGGTACGCTCGCCGGGCGCGATCTCGGCGGCCGGCGAGATGTAGGTCCAGTCGAGGTCCTCGACCTCCCGGTAGAGGCCGAGGGCCGACCTCTGGGCCAGCGACTCCTTTCGGTAGCTGTCCGGGAAGTCGGGCGTGTCGACCAGGTCCTGACCGGGCGCGATCTGGAGGCTGCCCGCGCCGCCCACGACGATCAGCCTGCGCACCCCGGCCGCCCGCACGCCCTCGATGAGGGCGCGGTTGGCGTCGAGGAACGGCGGCTCGGGCTCGGTGCCGTCGCGCGGCGGGGCGATGGCGGAGACGACGGCGTCGTAGCCCTCGGCCAGCGTGGCGGCGTCGTGGACGTCGCCCTTGACCGGGCCCTTGCGGCTGACGGCGGTCACCTGGTGGCCGCGGTTGGTCAGCTCGGCGGCGATGCGCTGACCGATCATGCCGGTCGCGCCGAAGAGCAGGATCTTCATGAGAGCCAGAGTATCCATCGGCCTGACCGACGGGCCGAAGCGCTTCGCCCAGCTCAGGACGTGTATCGGCGTCACGCCGAAGGTGTTTCTGCGCCGTACCGGTAATGCTCCCTACATTCCGGACATGGGGTGAGTGGTGATATCGCCGCTATAAGGGAGAACGGATGGGAGTCGATCCCGAAAGCCGGTTCGAGGAGATCTACGGATCTTCGTACGGGCCGCTGCTCGGGTACGCGTTGCGTCGCTGCTCGGACCCCGACGACGCGGCCGACGTGGTGGCCGAGACCTTCATGGTCGCGTGGCGGCGCATGGAGGAGGTCCCCGAGGGCGACGAAGCGAGGTTATGGCTCTTCGGGGTGGCCAGGAACGTGCTGGCCAATCAGCGGCGCGGCGAGCGGCGGCACGAGCAGCGGACCGCCGCCCTGCGCGCGCAACTGGCGGCTTCGCCGCTCGTGGCCGAGCCGCCCAGGGAGGACCTCTCGCAGCTGGGCCGGGTGTTCCGGGCCCTGTCCGAGGACGACAGGGAGCTGCTGGCGCTGGTCGCCTGGGAGCGGCTGGATCCCGGCCAGATCGCCAAGGTGCTCGGCATCTCACGTAACGCCGTACGAGTCAGGCTCTACCGCGCACGCAAGCGCTTCGCCCGTGGCCTGGCCCAGGCCGGTATCGAGTATTCGCGCGCCGTCGCGATGGAAGGGAGCAGCCTGTGAACCTCGCCGATCTCGCCCGGGTGCGGGACGAACAGCTGGCCGGGGACCCCGTGGGGCAGGCGTCCGGCGCGGGGGCGCGGGCGCTGATGGAGTCGATCACGGCCGAGGAGCGGGTGCCGGCGCGAAGGCGTGCCCCGCGCAGAGGACGGTGGCTCGCGCTGGGTGCGGTGGCGGCCGTGGCGGCTGCCGTACTCGTCGTCGGAGTGCCGTTCGGCGGCCCCGTCACCGAGTACGCCAACGCCGCCGTCTCGGTCAAGGCCGGCGACGACTACCTGGAAGTGGCGATCAACGACCCCGAGGCCGAGGCGGAGGAGTTCACGAAGGCGTTCCGGGCGGTCGGGCTGGACGCCGAGGTGAAGAAGGCTCCGGTGGCGCCGGAGCAGGTGGGCGAGCTGGTCGGCCCGGTCATGGACGGGACCTTCCCGCCTGGCATGGGTATGACGATCACCCCGGTGGAACCCTGTGCCTCCGCCTGGTGCGGCAAGGTCTCCATACCCGTCCACTCCGCCGGAAAGATCATTTTCGGCATCGGCCGGCCCGCCGCGCCAGGGGAGCGCTATGCCACTGCGGGCCTGATCTCCCCGAACCCGGACGGCGATGAAGTCGACGGCTACAGGGCAGACGGTAAGCGGGTGGCCGAGGTGAGGGCCGGCTTGGAGCGGATGGGGCTCAAGATCACCTACATAGCGATGTGGCGGAACCCTGACGGCACCGGCGTCGGATACGAGGTGGAGGCCCCGTACATCAAGGACGATTGGGTCGTCGCTTACGCGCGCAAGACCGCGTCCGACGCCGCCGAAGTGATGGTCGAGGCCGGTTCCGACGTGCCCAAGGAGTCGCTGCCCAAAGCTCCGCTGCGCCAGGGCCCCGACTGGTGGAAGGAGTGAATCGGCTCTTGCCGTTCTCGCCGCGCTCGACGATGCTTTTCGTCTGACCCCGGCGGATCACGGCACGGTCACGTCTCGATTGCACCCCCTTGACGCGTGTCGGCGGCCGTCCGTACGTTCGGGCAAACGTTTAGGAAACTTTCCTAATTCCAAACGGGAGCCCTGATGACCCACCCGGGCGAGATCACTCGGCGTCAGATGCTGCGCCGCCTCGGCATGACCGCGTTCGTCGCCGGCCCCGGCGCGGGCCTGCTCAGTGCCTGCGCCACCGGCGGCACGGGAGGGGAGCCGTCGGCGGCCCCCAGCATCACCGCCTCCGCGAGCTCCAAGAATCCGTTCGGCGTCGATCCGAAGAAGCCGCTCGAGGTGGTGATCTTCGGCGGCGGGTACGGCGACGCGTACGCCAAGGACGTGCACGAGGCGCTCTACAAGAAGGAGTTCCCGGGCGTGACGGTCAAGCACGATGCCACCCAGCAGATCGGCACCCAGTTACGCCCGCGCTTCGTCAGCGGCGACGTGCCCGACGTGCTCAACAACTCCGGCCCCGAGTCGATGGACCTGGCCGCGCTGGCCGCCGAGGGGCACCTGGCCGACCTGAGCGTGCTGTTCGACGCCCCGTCCATCGACGATCCGGCCAAGAAGGTACGCGACACCGTCACGCCCGCCGTCATCGACAACGCCAAGATCGACGGCAAGGACCTCGTGCTCAACTACACGGTGTCGCACCGGGCGCTCTGGTACAACGCCAAGCTGTTCGCCTCCAAGGGGTGGACGCTGCCGAAGACGTGGGCCGAGTTCACGGCACTGGGGGACAAGGCCAAGCAGGAGGGCATCCTGCTCTTCGCGTACCCGGGGCTGAAGGGTCCGTACTACCAGCTCTGGAACGTCCTCTACACGGCCGCCAAGATCGGTGGGAACCAGGTCATCATCGACATCGACAACCTGGTCGACAACGCCTGGAACGCCGAGCCGATGAAGCAGGCGGTCGCGGCCTGGGTGGCCATCCAGGCGAAATATGGCGACAAAGCGTACTTTGGCCTCGACCACACCCAGACCCAGATCAAGCAGCTCCAGAACAAGCTGCTCTTCTACCCGGTGGGCTCCTGGATCGAGAACGAGATGGCCAAGGACAAGCCCGACGACTTCGAGTACGCCATCGCCCCCCTTCCCGACGTCACCTCCGCGGACAAGATGCCGTACGGCGCCATCCAGGTCGGCGTCGGCGAGAACTTCGTGGTCGCGGCCAAGGGCAAGAACCCGCAGGGCGGCCTCGAATACCTGCGCATCATGCTGTCCAAGGAAGGCGCGCGAGGCTTCACGGAGAAGACCGAGAACCTCACGGTGGTGAACGGCGCCGCCGACGGCCTCGACCTGCCCGCCGGCCTGCGGAGCGCCGCCAAGGCCCAGGACGCCGCCGGCCAGAACATCATCACCGACGCGCGTTTCGAGGGCTGGTACAAGGAGCTGTTCGACTACGGCACCCAGCAGATCAACGTGGTCATGGCCGGGCGCGTCACCCCGGAGAAGTTCTGCGCCGACATGCAGAAGAAGGCCGACCAGATCAAGAAGGACGACGCGGTCGCCAAGCAGACGCGGAGCCAGTGAGCAGATGGAGCGGCTGCGCAAGTACGGGTTCGTCGCCGGGTTTCTCGTCGTCCCGATCACGCTTTATTCGGTCTTCGTCATCAGCCCGTACATCCAGGCGTTCCAGCTCTCCCTGACCAGCTGGAACGGATACAGCTCGATCGTGCGGTACGTGGGGCTGGACAACTTCGGCCGGCTCTTGGGCGACGAGGTGTTCTGGCAGGCCCTGCGCAACCACGGGATCATGCTGCTCGTCCTGCCGATCGCGACGATCGTCATCGCGCTGTTCCTGTCGTTCCTGCTGAACCTGGGCGGCGGCCCGCGCGGCGCGGGCATGAGAGGGGTGTGGGGGTCGACGTTCTACCGGGTGGTGTTCTTCTTCCCCCAGGTCCTGGCCGTTGCCGTGGTGGGCGTGCTCTTCCAGGCCGTCTACCGGCCGGACGCGGACGGCGTGCTCAACGGTGTGCTCGCCGTCTTCGGCGCCGCGCCCGTCGGCTGGCTCACCGAGCCGGGCCTCGCCCTCTGGTCGATCATCGCGGTGATGGTCTGGCAGGGCGTCGGCTTCTACGTGGTGCTGTTCTCGGCGGGCATGGCGGCCATTCCCAAGGACTATTTCGAGGCCGCCGCGCTGGACGGCGCCGGGCGCGTGCGGTTGTTCTTCGCGATAACGCTGCCGCTGCTGCGCGACACCGTCCAGGTCGGCTGGATCTATCTGGGGATCGCGGCCTTCGACGGGTTCGCGCTGGTGCAGGTGCTGGCAGGCGACAAAGGCGAGCCGGACGGCGCGACGACCATTCTCCCCGTCACCATCTACAAAACGGCCTTCGCCTACAACAAGGTCGGTTACGCGTCCGCGATGGGTGTGGCGCTGTTCTTCCTCACCGTGACGTTCGCCGTGCTGACCTTGCGTACGACCAGGCGTGAGAGGGTTGAGCTCTGAAAATGGCCAGAAACCGTCCGCCGCGCCCCGGCGTGCTAGCCGGGCTCTCGCACATCGCGTTGGCCGTCTGGGCGCTGCTGATCATCCTGCCGCTGCTGTGGACGTTCCTGGCGTCGTTCAAGAGCAACACCGAGATCTTCGGCGATCCGCTGCAGCTGCCGGGGGCGCTGCGGCTGGACTCGTGGGGGAGGGCCTGGGACAAGGCGCACGTCGGGCAGTACATGCTCAACACCGTCATTGTCGTCTTCTTCGGCACGGCGGGCACGATGGTGTTCGGGTCGATGGCGGCGTACGTGCTGGCGCGCTATCAGTTCATCGGCAACAAGCTGATTTACTACTACTTCGTGGCCGGGCTGGCGTTCCCGGTGTTCCTGGCGCTCGGGCCGCTCTTCTTCGTCGTCAAGCAGCTCGGCCTGCTGGACTCCCATTTCGGGCTCATCCTCGTCTACATCGCGTACTCCCTCCCTTTCACCGTGTTCTTCTTAGCGGCATTTTTCAGGACATTGCCGGAAACAGTCGCCGAAGCCGCCATGATCGACGGCGCCTCGCACACCCGCACGTTCTTCCAGATCATGGTCCCCATGGCCAGGCCCGGCCTGATCAGCATCACGATCTTCAACGTCCTGGGTCAGTGGAACCAGTACCTCCTGCCCCTGGTCCTCCTGGCCGGCGACCCGAACAAATGGGTCCTCACCCAGGGCATCGCCAAGATCTCGACCTTGGCGGGATACGAGGCGGACTGGCCGGGCCTGTTCGCCGCACTGAGCATGACGATCCTGCCGGTCATGGTCGTCTACATCATCTTCCAGCGCCAGATCCAGTCGGGGCTCAGCTCGGGGGCGCTGAAGTAACGTGGCGCCCATGGACAAGAACCTGCCCGAATGGCGGCGTGAGGGCGACGAGATCCGGCGCACGGTCAACGCGCCCGACTTCCCCACCGCCATCCGCATCGTCGACGAGATCGCGGTGAAGGCCGAGGAGCTCAATCACCACCCCGACATCGACATCCGCTGGCGCACGCTCCATCTGACCCTCACCACCCATGACAAGGGCGGTCTCACCGATCTCGACTTCACGCTGGCCGCGATCATCGACGACATCGCGGCGAAACACGGCGCCTGATCTCGAATACGAACCGTAGCGGGTCGATTACTCGTTAGAGTGGGTGCCCTCCCGGAGCCCGCAGTGCCGTAAGGGGCCGTCAGGGCTCGAACCATGGAGGGTCTCATGCGCGTGCCCGCACTCCTGCTCGTCCTGCTCACCGCAGCCTGCGCGGGGCCGCCCGCCCCGGTCCAGAATTTCGCGAGCACCAGTGAGGTCTCGCCGACCGGGGGGATCAAGCTGTCCGGCGGAGGAGAGTTCAGTCCCACCGACACCTCCGCCATCGTGTACGACAGCAAGCTGGTCCCGAAGGGAGCCCAGGCCAGCGCGACCGTCGAGTCGTCCGGCAGCACGACCCGCACCTCTCTCGTGGTCGAGGGCCTGCTGCCCGACCACCGCTACGGAGCCCACCTCCACACCAAGCCCTGCGGCGCCAAGCCCGACGATTCGGGGCCCCACTTCCAGCACCACCGCGGCGAGGTCAGCCCGAGCAGCGAGGTCTGGCTCGACGTGGCCACCAACGGCGACGGCGCGGGCCGCTCCACCGCACGCAACGACTGGGCCCTCGACCCGCGCGATCTGCCCGGCTCGCTCGTCCTGCACTCCAAGGCCACCAAGACCTCGGGCCCTGGAGTGGGCACGGCGGGCGTGCGCGTGGCCTGCCTGACCCTGAAAAAGGCCTCCTGAGCGCCCGGAAAACCGGGCATAATTACACAATTACATAGCGAAGTTGGGAGTAGTCGTGACCCAGTGGCAGCCACCCAGATTACGGCTGTTTGAAGCCGCGCACCGCCGGGCGACCTGGCTCGAGCTACTCTACGACCTCGTCTTCGTCGTGGCCGTCGCCGAGCTGGCCGATGTGCTCACCGGGAGCCTGCTGACGTTCGTGGGCCTGTTCGTGCCGATCTGGTGGGCCTGGGCGGGATACGTCTTCTACGCCAACAGGTTCGACACCGACGACGTCAGCCACCGGCTGCTCGCGTTGCCGCAGATCCTGGCCGTGGCGACGATGGCGGCGAGCGTGAGCGACATCGGCCAGCGCTCGGCGCTCTTCGCCGTCTCCTACGCCGTGGCCAGGGTGCTGCTCATCGTGGCCTACGTCCGCGCCGGCCGCCACGTCCCCGAGGCCAGGCCGCTGGCCGTGCACTACGCCGTCGGGTTCGCGGTGGCCGTGCTCATCTGGCTGGCCTCGCTCGCCGTCGATCCGCCCCTGCGCTACGTGTTCTGGGGTCTCGCGCTCCTGATCGACCTCGCCACGCCCCTCCTGGGCAGGCGGCACCAGGGCAAGCTGCCGCCGCAGACCGAGCATCTGCCGGAGCGCTTCGGCCTGTTCGTGGTGATCGTGCTGGGCGAGGTGGTGGCCGCGGTCGTCGTCGGGCTGAAGGGCCACGACGTCACGCCGGGCACGCTGCTGATCGCCCTGGCGGGAGTGGCGATCGCGATGGGCTTCTGGTGGCTGTACTTCGGCCACATCGACGAGTCCGTCGTGCTCCGCACGCAGCTGGCCGGGCAGGTGTGGGTCTATTCGCACCTGCCGCTCTCACTGGGCCTGGTGGCGTTCGGGATCGGGATCGAGCACGCGATCGAGCACCCGCCGTCGACCAGCTGGTCCGTCGGGGTGCCCGCCGCCCTGGTGCTCGCCGTACTCGGCCTGCAGCACCTATGCTCGTCCGACAGGCGCGCGGGCACGATCCGCCTCGCCGCGGCGGCCCTCACGCTCGCCACCTCGGCGCTTCCCGTCGTGGCCGCGCTCCCGCTCATCCTCCTGTACGCGGCGGCGCAGGTGGCGTACGACCTGACGAACCGCCCTCAGCCGGAAGGTGCCGCATGACCCCCGAGGACCTGTTCGACCGCCAGCTTGCCGCCATCGCCGACCGCGACCTGGAGGCCCTGCTGAGCCAGTATCACGACGACGCCACGGTCGTCCGCTTCGACCGCGTCGCCCGGGGGCTCGCCGAGATCAAGGACCTGTTCACGGCGTACTTCTCGGCGGAGCCCCGGGTCGACGAGATCGTCTCGTCGCGGACGACCGACGACGTGATCTTCTACAACGCTCTGATGACGATCAACGGCAACCGCGTCACCACGTACGGCACCTTGGTGATCAGGGATGGCAGGATCTGGCGCCAGACGGCGGCCGCCATGCCGCTCACCTGATCGCCGCCGCCATCGGCTGCCACGGCGCCGCGTCGAAGATCAGCATGATCGAGGTGATCTTCCCGTCGTGCAGCCTGAAGTGCTCGGCCGTCCGCTGGATCCCGGCGGGCGTCGCCGTGTGCACGTCGTAGACGAGCGTCGCCTCCGACTCGCCGTACAACTCGCTGATCATCTCCACCTCCGTCACCACCCGCAGGAACCCCTCCAGTCCTGCCAGGTGACCGGCGGGGTCCGCGGACGCGATGAACGGGCTCCTGAACGAGAACGGCTCGCCCACCAGCGCCGCGGCGGCGGCCACGTCACCCCGGAACCGGGCGTCGTGATAGGCCCTGACGACCTCGCGCGCGCTCATCGGGCCTCCTGGGCGCTCAGGTGCTCGGCCAGCCGCTGCTGGTTGTCGGCCAGCCGCAGGCACAGGTGGCGCAGCGAGGTCAGCTCCTCGGGCGAGAACCCCCGGAAGATCGCCGCCATGGCGAGCTGCGACGGCTTCCTGAACGCCTCGATCCAGGCCCGGCCGTCAGGGGTGATCCTGGCGAGCACCGAACGCCGGTCGCGCGGGTCCTGAACCCGCCGGACGAGCCCGTCCTTCTCCAAAGTGTCGACAAGTCCGGTCACGTTCCTCGAGCTCACGCCCGCCGACTGGGCCAGCTCGCCGATGCTGAGGCCGTCGTCGCCGGTGGCGCTCAGCCGCAGCAGGACGTCCATGGCCCCTGAGCTGAGCCCGCGGCCCTCGCTGCCGTGGGAGCGCATGCGTTCGATGGCCTGGAAGGCGGTGCGCACGGCGGCCGCGGCCTCGAACGCGAGAGTGTCGTCCCCCGCGAACTCGCTCATGGCGGCTCTGGCCCGGGGATCGAAGAGCAATCCGGTTGAATCATGTTCCATCTTCATAATGAAGGAGCACTTTAGTACATGCTTCCAGAAATCGCCAGACCGGTCAGCGCGCCTTGACGAGAGCGAACGCGCCGCGGGTCAGCGCGAGGAGTTCCTGGGTCGCCTTCGTCCCGTCGAACGGCCGGCTCGGGTCGGTCGCCATCGCCGTGACGAAGTACGTCCTGCCATCCGATGATCGGGCGAGGTAGCTCAGGTCGAGCACGCCCGGCTCCGAGCCGCCCTTGAACCACACCGACGGCCACCGGCCCTTGTCCAGCCCCAGCCCGGCGTCGTTGATGGAGAGCACCTCGCCGATGTGTCCGTCGGGCAGCGCGGCCAGATGCGAGTAGACCTCGCACAGGTCGGCGGGGGAGGCGTACCACTCGAGGGTGTCCAGCTCGCGCGGCGCGGTCCACGCGGTGATGCCGGACCGCGGCACCTTGGCGACAACCTTGTCCAGGTACGCGCGTCGCCCCGCCGTCCCCAGCGACAGGTAGCGCTTGGCGTGGCGGGGATAGTCGGCGCCCTTGAGCACGAACAGCTCCCTCGTCGTGAGGAAGGGCACGTCGCGCTTGTCGTGCCCGCCCCAGGCCCGCACCGTGCGCTCGACCGCCTTCCGGCCCACCTTGTGGATCAGCAGGTCGGCGGCGGTGTTGTCGCTGATGGAGATCATCAGCTTGGCGGCCTCCAGGACGGAGACCTTGCTGCCGTCCGGGCGGTCCTGCAACTGGCCGGACGGCAGGCTCTTCAGCTCGGGTGTGATCGTGAGCTGGGTGTCCCAGCCGAACGCGCCCCCGCGGATGCGCTCGGCCACCGCGCCCAGCACGTACAGCTTGAACATCGACCCGAGCGGGCGGGCCACGCCGGGGCCGACGGCGTGCGCCGGGCGGCAGGCGCCGCCCTTGTCCAGCTCGGCCGCCATGAAGCCGGACCGGGGTGCCACCTTGCCGAGGCGTTCGTCCAGCTCGGCCCAGCTCTTGGGCTCCGGGACACGGAACCGCAGGCTGACGATCAGGCCGGCGGCGTCCACGGAGAGCAGGACCTCGTACGAGGTGCCGGCCGCCACGACGACCGCCACCAGCGCCCGGTCCTGCGACTGCGTGAGCCGTTCCAGCCGCATGTCCTTGAAAGCGGCCAGGGCCTGGTTGAGCTGGTCGGCGGGGATGTCTTTGAGGAAGCCGGCGGCGAAGTGCCCGGCCAGCTCGCCGTCGGGGATCGGTGTCCGGGGGACTGCGTCGAGCAGCCAGCGCAGCTGCCGGCCTGCCGGTGTGCCGGGGATCTCGGGCGCGGCCACGGCGCCGGCGCGGGTGACCGTGGCCTGGACCGGGACGGGCTCGCTCACGCACGCTGTCACGGCGACCGCCACCGCGGCCGCCGCCAGAACGCGGGCGGACTTCGACATGAGGGTCCCTCCTCGACTCGGTTTCGGGTGTTTCCAGCGAAGCGGGGGGTGAGGGCGCGGGCCACCAAGCGGGCCGCCGTTCTGGCAGGTGAGGATGGCCGTACGAAATATGCGGACAACCTCATAGACGCTTTCCCGAACGCCCGCCACGATGGGGGCCTATGAGTTCCAGGCTGGTGGCCGGGCTGCTGGCGACGATCGCGGCCGGGAGCATCGTGGCCGGCGTGCTGCTGGAGAGCGGGCGGCCTGTCCCGGCGACCGAGTGGATGTTCATCGCGCTCGGCCTGATCCTGCCCGCGCTGGGCTCGCTGCTGGCGTTCAGGCGGCCGGAGGTCCGCTACGGCTGGCTGCTGCTGGCCGGCGCGCTCTGCCTCGGGCTCGGCACGCTCGGCGTGGGCCTGTCGATCCGCGGCGGATATCCCGATCTCCTGGTCACCCTGCTCCGCTGCACGTTAGCCGGGTTCTACGGCCTGATCTGGATCTTCGTACCGCTGCTCTTCCCCGACGGGCGGCTGCCCTCGCGCCGGTGGCGGCCCGTCGCGTGGATCTCGGGCGTCGCCGTCGCCCTGCACGGCGCGGGGCTGGCCTGGGCCGGCGTCAACCCGTACGACTGGCCGGACCGGCCCTTGGCGGCCCTCCTCGTGGCCGGTGTCGCGCAGTTCGTGACGTGGATCATGGCGGTGGTCGTGCTCTGCGGGCTCGTGCTCCGGTGGCGGCGCAGCGGGCAGGCCGAGCGCGGGCAGTACGCGTGGATGGTCGGGGGCGTGGCCGCGTCCATGGCCGGAGGCGTGCTGGTGCTCAGCTCCGGGACGGGGGTGTTCGGGCTGGCGGGGGTGCTGGTGCTGGTCGGCGCGCTGCCGGCGGCCATCGGGGTGGCGGTCGTCCGGCACCGGCTGCTCGACATCAGGATCGGCATCAGGGGATCGCGGCTGCACCTGATGTTCGACGTGCGTCCGACGGTGGACGAGGTGCTCTCCGACCTCGGCACGGCGTTCGACGCCGGGCCCGAGCCCGTGGAGCTGCTCGGCCGGCTGGCCGCGGCCGTGCGTACCGGGCTGGAGGTCGGGTGGGCGGCCGTGACGCTCGCGGACGGCCGGCGCGTGGTCGCGGGCAAGGAGGAGGGCGCGGCAGTGCTGGCGGTGCCCGTACGCGGCGGCCTCGGGCGGATCGAATGCGGCCCGCCGCTCGTCACGGGCTCACTGCCGGGCGCGCTGCCCCGCTCGCTGACCCGTGAGGACCGGCGGCTCCTGGAGGCGCTCGCCGTGCCCGCCGGCCTGGCCATCCAGAGCGCCGGCCTGGTCACCCGCCTGGTCAACGCGCAGGAGGCGGAGCGCCGTCGCATCGAGCGCAACATCCACGACGGCGTGCAGCAGCAGCTCGTCGCGCTCATCGCCGGGCTCGAACTGGCCCGCGCCACGGGAGCGGGCCCCGACATGCTCATCCACCTGCGCGAACAGGCGCGCCAGACTCTTGCCGACCTACGCGAGCTGGCGGCCGGCATCCACCCGTCCGCGCTCAGCCAGGGCGGCCTGGCGGAGGCCGTGGAGGAGCGCTGCTCCCGCCTGCCCGTGCCGACCACGGTGACCGTTCCGCCCTCCTTGCGCTCCAGGCGGTTCGCCGATGAGATCGAGGGAGCCATGTACTTCACCGTGAGCGAGGCGGTGGCCAACGCGCTCAAGCACGCGGGAGCCGCCACCATAGACGTACGCCTGTCGCAGGCGGACGTCTCTGGTGGCGGCCGCCTGTGCGCCACGGTCGCCGACGACGGCACGGGCTTCGACCCGTCCGCCACGGATCGCAGAGGGCTGGCGACGCTGTCCGACCGGCTGGACGCCCTTGGCGGCGGCCTGACCGTGGAGAGCTCGCCGGGGAAGGGGACACGTTTGACCGCGTGGGTGCCGGCCGATGGATGACCTCGCACGCATCCGTACGGTGGTGGCGGACGACCACTACCTGGTACGCGAGGGCACCCGCCAGTTACTCGACATGTCGGGCGAGGTGACCGTCGTCGGCGCGGTGGGCAACGCCGACGAACTCCTGGACGCCGTCCGCCGCCTCGCCCCCGACGTCGTGATCACCGACATCCGCATGCCGGGCGGGGACTGGCGGCCCGGCTTCGAGGGCATAGACGCGGCCCACCGCATCCGCGCCGCCCACCCGGCGGTCGGGGTGGTGGTGCTGTCGCAGTTCTCGGACACGTTGTTCGCGTTCGAGCTGTTCAAGCAGGGCACGGAGGGTTACGCGTACCTCCTCAAGGACCGGGTGGGGGACCTCGACGAGCTGCTTGGGGCGATCAGGGCGGTGGCCTCCGGCGGCTCGGTCATCGACCCGAAGGTGGTGGAGGGGCTCCTGGCCAGGCGCGACGTACGGGGGCAGGGGGAGGCGCTGACGGCGCGCGAGCGGGATGTGCTGAGGGAGATGGCGCACGGCCGCTCCAACTCGGCCATCGCCCGGGCGCTGCACCTGTCGATCTCGTCGGTGGAGAAGAACGTCAACTCCATCTTCACCAAGCTCGGGCTGGAGAACAGCGGTGACGTGCACCGGCGGGTGGCCGCCGTCCTCGCTTACCTCGGCCCCGACGCGTCCTAGCGGGCTTCCTAGGATTGCCCGCATGCTGATCGAGGAACGTGCCCCCACGGAGGCCGGGCTCGCCGCGCTCATGGACGCGGCCTTCGCCGAGCTGGTCGCCAGGTACGGCCCCGAGGGCCGCTCGAGCGTGCACGCCGACGCGCGGTTCCTGGTGGCCGTGGTCGACCAGGCCGCCGTCGGCTGCGGCGCCGTGCAACCGGGCGAGGGCGCCACCGGCGAGCTCAAGCGCATGTACGTCGACCCCCGCTTCCGGGGGCGCGGCGTCGCCCGGGCCCTGCTGAAGGCGCTGGAGGAGCTCGCGGTGGAGCTGGGGTACGACCGGATGCGCCTGGCCACCGGAGTCCGCCAGCCCGAGGCTGTCGCCCTCTACGAGAGCTCCGGCTATGGGCGGATCGAGCCCTACGGCAAGTACGCAGGCCAGACGCTGATCTACTGCTATGCCAAGAACCTTCTGATGTGACGTGCAGCGTTCTGCGCGCACCCGCCCGCTCCTGATCGGCGGCAGAGGCCGGCTTCTCGCGACGGCGGTCAGCCGAAGACGGCGGGCGGGGGGACCGGGGCCAGGACCGGGTCGCCGTCCTTGATCGGTGCGGCGCCCGCGATGAAGTTCGTCAGCGCCTCCCCGTGGACGCATCTCGCCTGCGTGAGGCCGCCCGCCGCGCGGCGGGTCAGCAGGTCGACGGGCAGGGCCGTGCGCGAGGCCGCCACGATCAGGTTGCCGAAGCGGCGGCCGCGCATGATGCCCGGCTCCGCCAGCAGGGCCACGTGGCCGAACGTGCGCGTCACCGTGGCGAGCAGGCGCCTGGCGAAGGCGAGGCCCTTTCCGTCGGCCATGTTGATCAACAGGGTGCCGGACGGCCGGAGGACCCTGGCGAGGTCGCCCATGTACTCCATCGTGGCCAGCTCCACCGGCATCGTCGCCCCCGTGAAGGCGTCCAGCACCACCAGATCAGCCGACGCGTCCCAGACCTTGGCGGTGCCCTCCCGGCCGCCCTCGACGATGACCTTCAGCTTGGGCACCGACCGCAGGTCCAGCTGCTCGCGTACCAGATTGATCAGGAGACCGTCGGGCTCGATGACGATGTGGCGGGAGCCGCGGCGGGTGGCGGAGATGTAGCGGGGGATGGTGCAGGCGCCCCCGCCCACGTGTACGCAGCTCAGCGGTCCGTCGGGCAGAAGGTCGATCACATCCGCCATGAGTCGGACATACTCGAATTCCAGAAATGTCGGGTCTTGTAGATCAACGTACGACTGAGGTACGCCATCCTTGGACAGCACCCAGCCGTCCTGCCTGTCCAGGTCCCGGAGCAGCTCGATCTCGCCGAACGTCACCGGATACAGGCCAGGCATCGGTTCCCGCTGTCCACGTGCCAAGCTGATCCCCTCCTGGGAGAAACCGTATGCGACGACGAAGGCTGATTGTGCTCGTTATCGCACTGTTGGCGGTAGTTGGGGCGGGTGCTTTCGCTGTCATGGCGTCGAACGGGGTCAAGGGGAGCGCTGCCCAGACCGCCGCGGCGTACTTCGACGCGTGGCGCAAGGGTGACGTGTCCCGCATGGAGCGCCTGGTGTACCAGCCGCCTCGGGACTTCGCCGCTCAGCACTACCGGCTGACGGAGAATCTCCACGTCAGCTCCATCCAGCTGACACCCGGGCGGTTGAAGAGCATGGGGGAGGAGGCCGCCGAGGTGCCGTTCGCGGGGGTGCGGCAGCTCGACGAGTTCGGGGCGTGGCCGTTCGACAGCACGTTGCGGCTCGGCGTACGGGACCGGGCGTGGAAGGTGTTATGGGCCCCGGAGACGCTGCACCCCCTCCTCAAGGACGGCGGCACGCTGGAGCTGGACGAGATCGACGTCTCGGCGGCCGAGCTGGTCACCAGCGAGGGCGACAGGATCCCGAACGACAGCTACGCGGACTCGTACCTCAACCAGCTCAAACCCGAGCTCGCCCAGGCCGGGCACGCCTGGGAGCTGGTCTCGAAGGTGCCGGGGCAGCCCGTCAGGCAGCTCATGACCCACCAGCCCAAGGCGAACGTCGAGCGCACCACCCTGTCACGCAACGTCCAGGCCGCCGCCGCCAGGGCGCTGGACGCGGCCGATGACTCCACGATCATCGCCATCCGGCCGAGCACCGGCGAGATCGTCGCGCTCGCCGACCGCCTCAAGGACAACTACAGCGCCGTACGCGATGTCTTCCCGCCCGGGTCCGTCTTCAAGACGATCACCGCGGCGGCGCTGCTCAAGAACGGGCTCGACCCGGCGGCGCAGGTCCCGTGCCCGGGCACGTACACGATCCCCTTCAACCGGGCCTTCGACAACGACGGCAAGGTGGACCGCGGGCTCGTCAGCTTTACCGACGCGTACGCCTACTCCTGCAACACGACGTTCGTCGAGCAGGCCACCACCAGGCTGACCGCGGATCAGCTGCGCCAGACGGCCGACGAGTGGGGGTTCGGGCGGCCGATCGCGACCGGCATCGGCGGCACCTGCGGCACCATGCCGGACACCGACGACCCGAACATGTTCGGGGCGGACGCCATCGGCCAGGGCCAGGTGGTCGCCACGCCGCTGTGCATGGCCGCCCTCGCCGCCGCCGTGCAGAGCGGCACCTGGCGCTCACCCAGGCTGCTGTCGGAGGCGCAGGTGCGCCGCATCGACGGGGCGCCATACAAGGACGTGCCGATGGACGGGCAGGTCGTGGCCGCGCTCAGGGACATGATGGCCGCCGTGGTCGATCACGGTACGGCCAGGGACATGGGGCTGCCGGAGGGCGTGGCGGGCAAGACGGGGACGGCGGAGGTGCCCGGCGGCGAAGGGTCGCATGCGTGGTTCATCGGCTACCGGGACGACCTGGCCTTCTGCGTGTTCGTGCGGCACGGCGGCTCGGGGCGCCAGGCCGCCGTCCCCATCGCCGCCCGCTTCCTCAACGGCCTTTAGCGACAACGGTCTTTAGCCGTCAAAAGCTAACCTACGGTACCGTAGGTTTTTATGACGACCATCACCGTCAAGCCGAGGCTGCGAGGCTGGTTGCACGCCGGAGCGCTGCCCGTGGCGCTGGTCGCGGGGTTCGTGCTCGTGGCACTCGGCCCGACCCTGCAGGCGCGGCTGGCCGCCGCCGTTTACGCCATAACGTCCGGTTTGTTGTTCGGGATCTCGGCCACCTATCACCGGGGCACGATGGGTCCGCGGTTGGCGGAGTTCCTGCGCCGGTTCGATCATGCGAACATCTATCTGATCATCGCCGGCACCTACACCCCGTTCGCCCTGCTGGCGCTCGACGGGGCGGCGCGGGTCGCGGTGCTCGCCGTCATCTGGGGCGGGGCCATGGCCGGGGTGCTGTTCAGGGTGCTGTGGATGGGTGCGCCGCGCTGGCTCTACACCGTCCTCTACCTGGCGCTGGGCTGGACGGCGATCTTCGTGATGCCGCAGCTGCTGCACGGCGCGGGCGTGGCCGCCGTCGTGCTGGTGGCCGTCGGGGGCCTCTTCTACTCGGCGGGAGCCATCGTGTACGGCTTGCGCCGCCCGGACCCGTCGCCCCGCTGGTTCGGCTTCCACGAGGTCTTCCACGCTCTCACCCTCGCCGCGTACCTGGTGCAGTACATCGCGGTGTCGATCGTGGTCTATTCCCACGTGTGAATCACTGATATTTGACCCCGTGCTGGTCTCTTTCCGGCTATAACCCGGAAAACAGGTCAGCATGGGAGATATCACTCGGTCGTGGTGGCTGCTGCTCCTGCGCGGCCTCGCGTCCATCCTCTTCGGGTTCCTGGCCCTGATCTGGCCGGCGATCACGCTGTTCGTGCTCGTGACCGTCTTCGGCGCGTACGCGCTGGTGGGCGGGGTGTTCGAGCTGTTCGCCGGGTTCCGGCACGGGGCCGAGTCGAGGGCCTGGCTCATCATTTCCGGAATTTTCGGGATCCTGGTCGGTATAGCGACGTTCATCTGGCCCGGCATCACCTCGCTCGCCCTGCTCTTCATCGTGGCCTTCTGGGCCATCGTCACCGGTGTCCTGGAGATCGTCGCCGGGATCCGGCTGCGCAAGACCATCGACAACGAGTGGATGCTCATCCTCGGAGGCGCCCTGTCGGTGATCTTCGGCATCCTGCTGCTCGTCTGGCCTGTCACGGGCCTGCTCAGCCTCGTCTGGCTGGTCGGCGTCTTCGCGATCCTGCACGGCATCGCAGAGATCGCCCTGGCCTTCCGCGTGAAGAACTTCACTCAGAGGGTAGGTATGCCGTAAATTTTATGCGTATGGCCCCTCTCGGCAAGAGGAACACACGCCGCTTCGACGCACGTGGAGTCTTCATGGACGTACACGCCCGCCTCGCCCGCCACCTGCTCGTCGACGGCTACCGTCTCGTGCTCGACTTGGAGCAGAGCCACGGCTCCTGGCTCGTCGACGCCCGGAGCGGACGCCGTTACCTGGACTTCTACACGTTCTTCGCCTCCGCGCCGCTCGGCGTGAACCCACCCTTCGACGCCGATTTCATCCGGTTGCTCGGCCAGGTCGCCCGCAACAAACCGGCGAACCCCGACATCTACACCGAGCATCTGGCGGACTTCGTCGACACCTTCTCCCGCGTGCTGGGCGATCCGGAGCTGCCGCACCTGTTCTTCGTGGAAGGCGGCGCCCTGGCCGTCGAGAACGCGCTCAAGACGGCCTTCGACTGGAAGAGCCGTCGCAACGAGGCCGCCGGCCGCTCACGCGACCTGGGCACCAAGGTCCTGCACCTGACGAAGGCCTTCCACGGCCGCAGCGGCTACACCCTGAGCCTGACCAACACCGAGCCGGGCAAGACCGACCGGTTCCCCAAGTTCGACTGGCCGCGGATCGACGTGCCCGCCATCCACTTCGGCGACGTCGAGGCGGCCGAGGAACGTGCGCTGGCGCAGGCGCGCGAGGCGTTCGAGCGGAATCCGTACGACATCGCCTGTTTCATCGCCGAGCCCATCCAGGGCGAGGGCGGCGACAACCACATGCGGCCCGAGTTCCTCCAGGCCATGCAGGACATGTGCCACGAGTACGACGCCCTGTTCATCCTCGACGAGGTCCAGACGGGCGGCGGCACGACCGGCACGCCGTGGGCGTACCAGCAGCTGGGCCTCGCCCCGGATGTGGTGGCGTTCGCGAAGAAGGTCCAGGTGGGCGGGATCATGGCGGGTCGCAGGGTCGACCTGGTGCCGGAGAACGTGTTCGAGCAGAGCGGGCGCATCAACTCCACGTGGGGCGGCGGCCTGGTGGACATGGTCCGCAGCCGGGGCATCCTGGAGATCGTCGAGCGCGACGGCCTGATCGCCCGCGCCGGCGCCCTCGGCACCGCGCTGCTCGACGGCCTCACCAAGCTGGAGGCCGACCGCCCCGAGCTGGTCTCCAACGTCCGAGGCAGGGGCCTGATGTGCGCGTTCGACCTGCCGGACCACACCACGCGCGACGCGCTGGTGACCCGGCTCAGGGAGGATCACGGGGTGCTGGCGCTGCCCTGCGGTCCCCGTTCCGTACGCCTGCGCCCGGCGATGAACATCCCGGAGGCCGATGTCGACCACGGCCTGCGGGCGCTGGCGGAGGCGCTTACTGTATGACGCTGGCGGCCGAGCGGCGGGGGCCGAAGTAGCGCCAGAAGAAGTTGAGCAGCACGGTCACGCGGTTGCGCCCGCCCAGCAGGTACGCCACGTGGATGAAGATCCACACCAGCCAGGCGGGCAGCCCGCGCATGGTGAGCCCGTTGGACAGCTGCAACACGGCCTCCGACTTGCCCACGGTGGCCATGATGCCCGGATCGCGATAGGAGAACGCCTTCAGCGGCCGCCCTTGGGCGGCCGCCAGGATCTGCGTGGCCACGTGCTCGCCCATCTGCATCGCCGGCTGGGCGAGCTGGGGCAGCGGGTTGGGCGGCCCCGCCAGGTCACCGGCCACGAAGATCTCGGGATGCTCCGGTACGTTCAGCGCCTCCGTCACCTTGATCCTGCCGCCCTTGCCCTGTGGCAGCCCCCAGTCGCCCACCTGCTGGGGCGCCGTGACGCCGAGCGCCCACACGGTCACGTCGCTCGGCAGCCGCGTGCCGTCGGACAGCACCACCGCGTCCGGCTCGACGGACGCCACCGTGGAGCCCAGCCGTAGCCGCACCCCTCTCCGGCGCAGCGCCCGCGCCGCCGCGTCCCGCAGCCTCGCCTTGTACGGCGCCAGCACGTAGTCGAACCGCTCCACCAGCGTCACGCTGGTCTGGTCCGGCTTGATCTCGGGGTGCGTCAGCGGTAGCGTGCGCCGCCGCAGCTCGGCCAGCGTGCCGGCCATCTCGACCCCGGTCGCGCCCGCGCCGACCACCACGACGTGCACGCTCTTGCGCCGGCCCGCCGCGGTGTCCTCCAGGTAGTGCTGGAACCGGCGGCGCAACGTCGCCGCGTCGCTGAGCGAGTAGATCGGCAGCGCGTTCTCCTGCGCGCCCTCGATGCCGAGCCAGTTGGTGGTGACGCCGGTGCCCAGGACGAGGTAGTCGTACTCGACCCCGCTGCCGTCGTCGAGCTCCACGCGCCGCTCGGCCGGGAGGATCTTGGTCACCGCGGCCCGGCGTGCCCGCACGTTGGGCCACTTCGCGGCGAACGTGCGGACGGGGTACGAGACGTCCGCGCTGCTCATCGCGGCGGTCGCCACCTGGTAGAGGAGCGGCTGGAAGGTCGCGTACGGGTTGCGGTCGATGAGCGTCACCAGCGCTCCGGCCTTGGCCAGCTCCTTGGTGGCGGCCAGCCCGGCGAACCCGGCCCCCACCACCACGACTCGCGGTCTCTGCACCATGCCATGGTCCATGGCCTCACCGGACCCCCTTAAACCCTGGCCGAGCGTTCTTGCCGAAAAGGCATCTTTGCCTTTTCGGCAAGATCTGTTACGGTGATCGCCATGCCGACCAGTAACGGGCTGCGTGAACGCAAGAAGCGGGAGACCCGAGTCGCGTTGAGCCTCGCGACGATCCGCCTGTGCGTCGAGCGCGGCTGGGAGAACGTCACCATCGAGGACATCGCCGCCGCGGCCAACGTGTCCGTACGCACCTTCCGTAACTACTTCTCGAACAAGGCGGAGGCCATCGCCGCCGCCCACGTCGAGCGCACGCTGCGGATCGCGGACGGGATACGCGCCAGTCCGCCCGGCGAACCCCTGTGGGAGTCGATCGTGGCCGCGGTACGTGCCAACTTCGCGCCAGGCGACGGCGCGGGCGACGGCGCGGGCGACAGCGCCGGCGACAGCGCGGGCGACAGTGCGGACGACGGCGCGGGCGCCGAGTTCGGGCGCTGGCGCGACGGGGTCGCGCTCATGCTGGCCGAGCCGGCGCTGCAGGGCGAGGTGCTCAAGGCGAACGCGGCCGCGCAGGACGAGCTCGCCAGGGCGATCGCCGAGCGCACCGGTGCCCATCCCACGCGGGACGTCTACCCGAAACTGGTCGCCGCGGTGATCGGCGCCGGCAGCGCCGTGGCCATCGAGCACTGCCTGCGTGCCGAGCAGCCGACCCACCTCGACCAGGTACTGCGCGAGGTGTTCGACCGGCTCGCCGCGGGCCTTCCCGTTCCGTCCGACAGAGGAGAACATCGTGATCACTGACGTCGTCATCGCCGGTGGCGGCCCGAACGGGCTGATGCTGGCCTGCGAGCTGGCCCTGTCCGGCGTGCACCCCATCGTGCTGGAGCGCTTGGCCGCGCCCAGCACGGAGCCCAAGGCGAACGGCCTGCTCGGCCAGGTGGTGAGGATGGTGGACCGCCGTGGCCTCTATGAGCGTCTCAGCGGCAGCGAGGGGCCACCGCAGCCGAACTCCGCGTACTTCATGTTCGCCGCGATGGGCCTGGACCTGAGCCTGCTGGCGGACAGCCCGGTGTACGGCCTGGCGGTGCCGCAGCTCCGCATCGTGCAGGTGCTGGAGGAGCGCGCCCGCGAGCTCGGCGTGGAGATCCGCCGCGAACACGAGATCACCGGTCTGACACAGGACGACGACTCGGTCACGGTGGACGTCTCGGGTCCGGACGGGACGTACCGGCTGAGCTCCCGCTACCTGGTCGGCGCGGACGGGGCGCACAGCCTCACGCGCAAGCTGGCCGGCATCGGCTTCCCCGGCGTCACCTACGACCGGACGACCGTCCGTTCGGCGCACGCGACCGTTCCCGCGGACTGGGTGGACCCGGCCACCGGCGCGCTGAACGTGCCCGGCTACGGCGCCGTGCCGCCGTTCCTGCCGCACCGCACCGAGCGCGGCGGGTTCTCGTACGCGCCCCTGCCCGGCCACTCGCCGCTGATCAACACCAGCGAGTGGGACCAGCCGGAGCCCGACGCCCCGATGACCCTGGACGAGCTGCGGGAGAGCGTCCGCCGGGTGCTCGGCGCCGACGTGCCGCTCGGCCCGCCCGCCGGCGAGGGGCCGCACGTGCTGCGCCGCCTGACCAGCGGCAACACCCGGATGGCCGAACGGTTCTCCGACCGGCGCGTGTTCCTGGTCGGGGACGCAGCCCACGTGTACGCCGCCGCCGGCGGCGGCCCGGGGCTCAACCTCGGGCTGCAGGACGCGATCAACCTCGGCTGGAAGCTGGCCGCCGAGATCCGCGGCGGCGCGCCGGTCGGTCTGATGGACAGCTACGAGACCGAACGCCGGCAGGCGGCCCGCCGCATGATCATGAACGCGCAGGCGCAGTCCGCGCTGATCGGGCCGGGCAGCGACGTCACCGAGCTGCGCGAGCTGTTCACCGAGCTGCTCGGCTACCGGGACAACGTCCAGCACCTCGCCGAGCTCATCGCGGGCGCCGACGTCCGTTACGACATGGGGGAGTCCGGCGGGCACCCGCTGGCCGGCCGGTTCGCGCCGGACATGTCGCTGCTGACCGCGGACGGCACCGTCCGGCTCGCGGAGCTGACCCGGAGCGCGCGGCCCCTGCTCGTGGACCTGACCGAGTCCGAGTGCCTGACGGGAGCGCTGTCCGGGCGGCACGAGACGGCGGTGGACCTCGTGACGGCCCGCCCCGAGGCCCCTGCGCCCGCGGCCACCGCCCTCCTGCTCCGGCCGGACTCCTACGTGGCCTGGGCGTCGTCCTCGCCCCGCCCCGGCCCCGAGGAACTGAAGGCCCTCCAGGCGGCGCTGGAACGCTGGTTCGGCTGACCCGCCCTGGTCGCTTCGCCGTTCGGTGCGTCCCGGTGCTACTGAAGGTCCGCAGAAAGCCTCGGCCTTCAGTCAGGCGGGGGATGAATGCGGCCTCCGTTTGGTGGATGCCCTCGCCGTGGGTCGAGCGTGAGGAACACGCGTGCCCTCAATGGGCGGGTGTGGAGCGGGGGGTGGTCACGGCCGCCGTGACGTCGGATGGCGAGTTCTTCGACCGCCGCCACGCCGGCTCCGACGGTGTCTCCTCCAGGCAGTTGCCACGGGAGGCGAAACAGGACCGGCAGGACGACCTCGGGTA
>NZ_JBFANV010000044.1:0-84355 GCF_040674955.1 Nonomuraea sp. NPDC049695
TCCAAGCCGGCGCGGTTCGAGCCGGGGACGGGCTGGAGCTACTCCAACACCAACTACGTGCTGGCCAGGCTGCTGATCGAGAAGGTCACCGGCCGCTCGTACGCCGAGGAGATGCAGCGGCTGATTCTGGGCCCGCTCGGGCTGTCGGACACCGTGGCGCCCACCACCCAGACGGAGCTTCACGAGCCGCACGCGCACGCCTATTACCGGTATGAGGAGGATGGCCAGGAGAAGGTGGTCGACGTCACCAGCCAGAACCCCTCTTGGATCTCCAGCGGCGGCGACATGATCTCGACTGTCCAGGACCTGCACACGTTCATCTCCGCGCTGATGGGTGGCAAGCTCCTCCCGGCTCCGCTGCTGGCCGAGATGTGCACGCCGCACCCGACGGGCATCCCGAACATGGACTACGGCCTGGGGGTGTTCGTGGTGACCACGGACGGCGGCGGCACCGTCATCACCCACAACGGCGGCATCGCGGGCCACGGGGCGTTGATGTACAGCACGCCCGACGGCAGCAAGACCCTGACCGCCGCGCTGAACTATGTGGACGATGCCGCGCTGTCGCTGGGAGGGGCGTTCCAGAAGGTGACGCAGATGCTCGTCAAGGAGGTGTTCGGCGGCGGGCAGGCCGGATCGGCTGACGCGGCCGAGCCGGCTCAGTAGACGGGGCTCATCGACTGCCTGCACCAGCGCGCCCGGGACTTCCCCGTACGCGAGCAGCCGCCTGTCCACCGCCCCGCCCCCATCCCCATCGACCCCGAATCGCTCGGCGAGCTGTTCGCCTGAGCGCGACACCGAAAGACGAGGAATCATGACACCCCAATCCCCACCAGCGATCACGCAGACCAAGGTCCTGCGGCGAGTGGCGGTCACGGCGCTGGCGGCCGCGCTGCTGGCTGGGACGGCCGCACCCGGGACGGCCGCCGCGGACGCCAGCAGGGCCGTGCCGAGGGCGGCTGCCGGGCAGGACCGCCCGGAGCTGCAGGAGGCCACCCAGGCGTTCATCGATGCCGGTTTCGCCGGGATCCAGGTGCGCGTGCGCGATCAGCGCGGTGAGTGGGCCGGCAGCGCCGGGGTGCGCGAGCTGGGCCAGGCCGCCAAGCCGTCGACGAACGGGTCGTTCTGGACGGGCAGCGTCATCAAGACCTTCACCGCGACCCTGGTGCTGCAGCTCGTGGCCGAGGGCAGGATCGGGCTGGACGACCCGGTGGCCGGCTACCTGCCCGAGTTCGGGCTGGACAAGCGGATCACCGTACGGATGCTGCTGCAGCACACCAGCGGGTTGTTCAACTACGCAGGCGGCGAGACCTACGACGACGGGACGTACGTGCCGGGGCTCCCCGCCACCGGCAAGGAATGGCTGGACAACCGGTTCCACTCCTACCGGCCCGAAGAGCTGGTGCGGTTCGCGTTGTCCAAGAAGCCGCGGTTCGAGCCGGGGACGGACCAGAACTACTCCAACACCAACTACACGGTGGCCTTGCTGCTGATCGAGAAGGTCACCGGCCGCTCCTACGCCGAGGAGATGAAGCGGCGGATCCTGCGGCCGCTCGGGCTGCGCGGCACCGTGGTGCCGGGCAACCGGACCGAGCTGCCCGGGCCGCACGCCCACGGCTACTACCGGTATGAGGAGGACGGCCGGCAGAAGGTGGTCGACATCTCCCGCCAGAACCTGTCCCTGCTGGCCGGCGCCGGTGACCTGATCTCGACCACCCAGGATCTGGCCACGTTCATCTCCGCGCTGAACGGCGGCAGGCTCCTGCCCGCCCCGCTGCTGGCCGAGATGCGCACGCCGTACGGGAAGCTCGGCTACGGCTTCGGGCTGTTCGTGCAGGACCTGGGCCCGAACTGCGGCACCGTCTACCAGCACAACGGCAGCCCCCCGCACGGCTACGGGGCGCTGATGTACAGCTCACCCGACGGCAGCAAGACCCTGACCGCCTCGGTGACCTGGGTGGACGACGCCACAAGGGGCCCGGCGAAGGACTTCCAGAAGCTGGTGGACAGGCTCGTCCAGGAGGAGTTCTGCGGCGGGCAGACCAGGGTTGACTGACGGGGCCGGACCGGCCAGGTGTGCCACACCGACTCCCGCTCCCTGACGGTCGGCGATCCTGCCGGTCGCCAGGGACAAGGCGGGGAAGTCGAGCCGGAGCATGAGTACCACGGGCTCACCGGACCGTTCCGGACGAATGGACCGAAGCCCGCCACTACATGGGCCGGGACGTCCTCGCCAAGACCCGTTCTCGGCTGATCGCCGGCGACACACCGGCCCCCGACCCGTTCCCGCGGACACTCACCGCTCAACTCGATTCCCCTCGTCGGCTCTGCAAGTGTGAGGCCCCTGCGCAGGCATTACGCCGCCAGGGGCCTTCTGCTTTCCGATCTACAACCGGTGTCTTCGGCGTCTTTGGGAGCCACCGGGGACTGTTTCCCAGGAGATCGCTGGAGATGGCTTCGGGTCGACGCGCCGGTCTCCCTTCAGCAGGTGTGTCGTGGTGGTCAGGTGTTGTTGATCCGCAGGGCGGTGGTGAGGGCTCTGAACTCGGTGATGCGGAGGACTCGCGTGGCCAGGGCATAGAGGGCGGCTCCGGTCGCGGCTGCGGTGCAGACGGTGATGAGCGAGCCGGTCCAGTCTGTCCCGACCGTGGTGGCGAGGACGCGGTTGATGATGGACGTGGCGAGGCCCGCGACGATCGCTGCGGCGAGTATCCGGATGTGGGTGTTGAGGAGGCGGTGTCCGTCGACTCTGCCGATCCGGCGGCGCAACATCTGGGCTGTGACGAGTAGCCCGGCGGTGTAGGCGATGGCGGAGCAGGCGGCGAGGGCGATCACCAGGTTCGGGCCGGGCGTGAGTTGGGCGGCGGCCAGGCAGGTGGCGATGGTGACGGCGGAGACGCCGACGCTCAGAAGTGCCGGGGTGCGGGTGTCGCCAAGGGCGTAGAAGACCCGCAGCATGATCTGGTAGCCGGCGAAGGGGACGAGCGCAAGGCCGTAGGCGGCGAGCACCGAGCCGGTGAGATGGGCGGCGGAGGGTGAGGCGTTGCCGTGGGCGAGCAGGACGGTGGTCAGCTGCGGGCCGAGCACGATGAGTGCTGCGGCTGTGGGGACCAGCACCACGCCGGTGAGCCGCAGGCTGTGGGATAGATCGGCGGTGACTTGGGCGAGGTCACGGTCGGCCGCTGCCTGGCTCATCCTCGGCAGGACTGCGGTGATGACGGTGACCGCGATGACGGCGTAGGGCAGTTGGAACAGGGTGTAGGCGTTGGAGTAGACGCTGACGGCGCCGGGCCCGGTCTGCGAGGCGATCCGGGTGATGACGATGAATACGGCCTGGGCGGCGGCGACGGATGCGATGGTCCATCCGGCCAGGACGACGATGCGACGGACTCCGATGCCTCGCGGGTCGGCGCGCAGCCGTAGCCGGAATCCGGTTCGCCGGCTGACCACTGCGAGAACGATCATCTGGGCGGCGACCCCGGCGCTGGTGCCGATCGACAGCAGCAGCGTCTGAGCGTGAGTCAGCGATTCCAGCTTTGCGGTGCCGCCTATCAGCAGAAAGACCGACGCGGTGGCGAAGACGACAAGGTTGTTGGCCACCGGTGCCCACATGGGGGAGACGAAGCGGCTGCGTGCGTTGAGTATCGCGGCCAAGGTCGCGCTCACTCCGTAGAACAGGATCTGGGGCATGAAGTACCGGGTGAAGATGACTGCCAGCTGCCGCTGATCAGGGCTGAACCCGGGAGCGTAGAGGTCCACGATGAACGGTGCGGCGATGATCGTCAGGATCATCACGGCTCCAAGCCCATAGATGACCAATGACAGCAGTCGTTGGGCGAACAGGTCGTCGTCGATGTCGCCATCAGCGGCCGTACGAACCAGCAGCGGAACGAGCACGCTCGCCAGCGCACCACCAAAGACAAGCTCATAGATGGTGTTGGGAGTGACGTTCGCCGCGGTGTAGGCGTCCAGCAGCTGGGTGCCCAGCCCGAGGGCCGCGACCAGCGCCAAAGTGCGGACAAAGCCGGTGACTCTCGCGACGATAGTGGCGATCGCCATCGCCCGGCCTGTCCGCAGGAGTCTTGGTTGATCAGGCATGGGTGATCTCTCCTTCATCCGGGAAGCCGTCCTCGAGACCTTTTCAGCAGGAAATCTGGAACCGGATGCGCCTCATGTGGTGATCCCTGCACTCAAGACCAGCTCACTAGGGCTTCGTGCCCGAGACCTCTCCTGTCCTCGTCAGCGACATGTCCACGGTACGGGCGATGCCGAAGTCGATCACGCGCGGGCCGTCCGGGCCGAGCAGCACGTTGTCCGGCTTCAGGTCGCGGTGGATGACGCCCGCGTCGTGGATCGCCGTCAGCGCCGTGGCGATCGCCGTCGCCAGCCGGTGGAGGTCGTCCTCGGTGAACCTGCGCCCCTCCATCACGGCCTTGCGCAGGCTCGGCCCCGCCACATACTCCGAGACGATGTACGGCTTGCTCGCCTGCAGGTCGGCGGCGAGCACCCGGGCCGTGCAGAACGAGGCCACCCTGTCGGCCGCGGTCGCCTCCTTGGCGAAGCGGTCACGGCTGCCGCCGTCGTCCGATGCGTGCAGCACCTTGATGGCGACCCTGCGTCCCTCGGGGTCGTAGGCCTCGTACACGACTCCCTGACCGCCTGAACCAAGGCGTCCCGCCAGCCAGTAATCCCCGATGTGATGCGGATCCCCCGCGCCCAGTGCATCCACGGCGCGTTAGATGGAGATTCTTCGCCCAAAGTTGTCACATCCGACTGCCTTGCCCTGTCCTGTCGGCGCAACCCAGGAAACCTGGAGCATCGCACTGCGCAGCGCCACGCCCGCAGTGCGATGACGAAAAACGATTTGACAGCAAAGATATTCTGATCCTCCGTGCTTTCGGCGGACCGTGAGTCGCGAGGGGGCCCTGCCCTCTCAAGACTCAGGAGCCGCAATGCGCCGGGCGCCCGCCCTCTCCTTCCTCCTCGTCACCGTCTTCCTCGACATGCTCGGGCTCGGCCTGATCGTGCCGATCGTGCCGGCCCTGATGACGGCCGTCACCGAGGACACCACCGCCGCTGCCTTCTGGTCCGGCCTGCTCGGTTCGATCTACGGCCTGCTGCAGTTCGTCGTCTCGCCGCTGCTCGGGCGGCTCTCCGACCGGTACGGCCGACGGCCTGTCCTGCTCGCGTCGCTGACCTGCCTCGGCGTCGACTGGCTGGCTCATGCGGTTTCGCCCAGCCCTTGGACGCTCCTGGTGTTCCACGCCCTCGCCGGCGCGTGCGCGGGGACGAACACCGTGGTCAACGCGTACATCGCGGACGTCACGAAACCCGAGTCGCGGGCTCGCGCGTACGGGTTGATCGGCTCCGCGTTCGGGCTCGGCTTCGTCGCCGGGCCGACGATCGGCGGCCTGCTCGGCGCCGTCGACGTACGCCTGCCGTTCTTCGCCGCGGCCGCGCTGTCCTTCGCCAACGTCGCGTACGGCTGGTTCGTCCTGCCCGAGTCGCGTCCCGGTGACCGGACGACCCCGCTGACCCTGCGGATGGCGAACCCGGTCGCCGCCGTCGCCGTCGTCCTGCATCGGCCGGTGCTCGGGCGGCTCGCGTACGCCCGCTTCTGCGCCGACGTCGCCCGGATGACCCACCAGTCCATCTGGACGTTCTTCCTCACGTACCGGTTCTCCTGGAGCCCCGCGCACGTCGGCGTCGTGATGGCGGCGGGCGCGCTCGCCGGCGCGGTCTTCCAGGCGCGGGCCGTCGGGCCGGTCGTCCGACGGCTCGGCGACAAGCGTGCCGCGGTGGCCGGCAGCCTGCTCAGCGTCGCGGCGCTGACGGGTACGGCGTTCGTGTCCGTGCCGTGGCTGCTTTACGTCCTGCAGGCGGTCGGCGTGCTCGGCTCGGTCGGCGGTGCGGCCGCGCAATCGTGGATCTCTCGCAACGTCCGGGACGACGAGCAGGGGACCGTGCAGGGCGCGCTGACCGGGATCGGCGCCGTCGCGGAGACCGTGGTGCCGGTTGCGGCCGGCACGGTGTTCGGGTGGTCACTGGCGTACGCGTCACCGGGTTTGGTCTTCGTCGGTGCGGCCGCTTTCATGGCTTTGTCGGCGCTCCTGCTGGCCGCAACGCCCGATGTCCGGACTGCGCCGTTCGGATGAAGCCGATGCGGTCGTCCTGGCATGCAGTGGGAGCAGCTGTCACTTCCGTGCGCCCGCTTCTCAGGAGTGCCAACCTTTTGCCGCGGCCACGGCGTCTGGAGGGTACCGACATGAGGAGAGACGTTGGATCGCGATGCCGGCTTCCGGGCGTTCGTGGATGCTCACCAACGCCCGTTGATGCGCTTGGCCTACCTGCTCACCGGAGAGGTCCACCTCGCAGAGGACCTCCTGCAGAGTGTGCTGGTCCGCATGATCGGCCGGTGGTCGAAGTTACGCCACATCGACAACCTTGACGCTTATGCGCGTAAGACCATGGTGAACCAGTACATCTCGTGGCGGCGGCGCCGTGGTTCGGCCGAGGTGCCGAGTGCCGAGCCGCCCGACCGCGCGTACTCGCCCGAGGACTCCGCCGTCCTGCGGGTCGTCCTGCGTCAGGCGCTCATGCGGCTGACGCCCAAGCAGCGCACGGTGCTCGTCCTGCGCTTCTACGAGGACCGTACCGAACGTGACGTCGCCGACCTGCTGGGATGCTCCGTCGGCACCGTGAAGAGCCAGGCCCACCACGCCCTGGCCCGTCTGCGAGCGCTGGCGCCCGAGCTGGCGCCGCGACTGCCCGTACTGGACGACCCGGCTCGTAGTGAGGGGGCACGCCGATGACCTGGCTCGGAGAACAGTTCGACCGCATCGCGGATGACATGCCGGAGCGCGACCTGGGCGCCAGGGCGATCGAGATCCATCGGCGCAGGCGGCGCAACTTCATGGCGCTCGCCGCCGCCGCGGTGGTCGTCGTCACCGTGCTCGCCGCCACCATCGCGGTACGGGCACTGCCCGCGGAGCCGCGTGCCGCCGCGCGCCCGTCCACCCCACCCGAGCTGTCCACCATCAAGGTCGGGGTGGTGCCGAGTGTGGAGTCGGCGCCCGTGTTCGTGGCCCTGGCCAGGGGCTATTTCGAGGAGGAAGGGCTGACGGTGGAGCCGGAGATCATCACCGGAGCGGCGGCGGCGGTGCCCCAGGTCGAAAGTGGCGCGCTGGACCTGGCGCAGACCGACTACACCACGGTCTTCAGGGTGAACGAGGTGGGCAAGAAATTCACCATCGTCTCCAGCCTGTACCAGGCCGCGCAAGGGAGCTTCGCGGTCGTCGTGACCGCCAAGTCGAAGATCAGGACGGCGACCGAACTCAAGCGCAAGAGGGTCGCGGTCCCGAATCTCGCGGGGCTCGGGACATTGACGCTGGCAGCCGTGCTGAAGCGGGCCGGGCTGACATTGAATGACGTCGTGCAGGTCGAGAAGCCCTATCCCGAGATGCTCAACGCGATGAGCGCGGGGCAGGTCGACGCCGCCCTGCTGCCCGAGCCGTTCGTCACCGTGGCCCGTGAGAGCAAGCACACGCGGATCGTGGAGGACGCGATGACCGGGGAACTCGCGAACCTGTACACCGCGGGAATGACGGCCACCAACAAGTGGATCCGGCGAAACCCCCGCACACTGGCGGCCTTTCAGCGCGCGTTGGCCAAGGCGCAGCGCCTGATCGCGAGCGACCCTCAGCAGGTGCGCGACGCGCTGCCCCGCTACATGAGGATCTCCAGGGCGGTGCGGGCAGGCGTCGCGCTCGGCTCCTATCCGGCCGAGCTGAACCTGACAGAACTCCAGCGGGTCGCCGATCTGGCCCTCGCCTACAAGATGATCAAGCGCCCGGCAGACCTGGGGAGCGCCGTCGTGAAGGGCGGATGAGCCGTTCCATATGCGGGCGGCGACCGCATCGCGTCAGTGCTCTGCCCCGGCCGGTAACCGGCGCCACCAACCGGCGCCACGCCGCGGTCCGGGACGGCATGCAGTCTGGCAACAGCTCGAAACAGGGTGTCTGTCCCTTGCGCGCGTCGTCCCAACCGCCCCATGAGACGGAATAGGTTCGAACGGTAAGTCTGGATGGGGCTAGCGTTTAGGGGACCGGGTGAGCAAGTCCTTCGTACATCTGCACGTGCACACCGAATACAGCATGCTGGACGGCGCGGCGAAGCTGAAGCCGCTGTTCAAGGAGGCTGAGCGGCTGGACATGCCGGCGATCGCCATGAGCGACCACGGCAACATGTTCGGTGCGTACGAGTTCCAGAAGGTGGCGTCGGGCTCCCCGGTCAAACCGATCATCGGCATCGAGGCGTACGTGGCGCCGCACAGCCGGTTCGTGAAGAAACCGGTGTTCTGGGGGCAGCGCGCTGAGACCGGCGTGGCGGACGGCGAGGGCGGCAAGGACGTCTCCGGCGGCGGCCGGTTCACCCACATGACCATGTGGGCCAAGGACGCCGACGGACTGCGTAACCTGTTCCGGCTGTCGTCCATGGCGAGCTTCGAGGGCTACTACTCCAAGCCACGCATGGACCAGGACCTGATCTCCCAGCACGCTGCCGGCATCATCGCCACGACCGGCTGTCCGTCAGGGGCGGTGCAGACCCGGATCCGGCTCGGCCAGTACGACGAGGCGGTCAAGGTCGCCGGCGAGTACCAGGAGATCTTCGGGAAGGAGAACTACTTCCTGGAGCTGATGGACCACGGCATCAGCATCGAGCGGGAGGTGCGGGAGGACCTGCTGCGGCTGGCCAAGCAGCTCAACATCCCGCTGCTGGTCACCAACGACTCCCACTACGTGACCGAGGACCAGGCCGACGCCCACGACAGCCTCCTGTGTGTCGGCGTGGGCAAGAACAAGGACGACCCCAACCGGTTCCGGTTCAACGGCTCCGGCTACTACCTCAAGCCGGCCGACGAGATGTACGCGCTCTTCCCCGAACTGCCCGAGGGGTGCGACAACACGCTGCTCGTGGCCGAGATGGTCGGCGACTACGGCGACGTGTTCGCCCAGGTGGACCGGATGCCCGACTACCCGGACGTGCCCGAGGGGGAGACGCAGGAGTCCTGGCTGCGCAAGGAGTGCGAGGCCGGGCTGGCGATGCGGTACGGCACCCCGGTCCCCGCCGAGGTGATGGAGCGGTACGAGACCGAGATGAAGGTCATCGGCCCGATGGGGTTCTCCTCCTACTTCCTCGTCGTGGCCGACATCTGCAAGTACGCCCGCGACAACGGCATCCCGGTCGGGCCCGGCCGTGGCAGCGCCACCGGCTCGATCGTGGCCTACGCCACCCGCATCACCGAGCTCGACCCGCTGGAGCACGGCCTGCTGTTCGAGCGCTTCCTCAACCCCGAGCGGATCAACCCGCCGGACGTCGACCTCGACTTCGACGACCGCCAGCGCGACCGCATGGTGGCCTACGTCACCCAGAAGTACGGCAGCGAGTACACCGCTCAGGTCAACACGTTCGGCACGATCAAGGCCAAGGCCGCCGTGAAGGACGCGAGCCGGATCCTCGGCTACCCGTTCGCGATGGGTGACAAGATCACCAAGGCGATGCCGCCGGACGTCATGGGCAAGGGCGTCCCCCTCGCGGACATGTTCAACGAGAGCCACCCCCGCTACAACGAGGGCACCGAACTCCGCGCCCTGTACGAGAACGACCCCGACGTCAAGAAGGTCATCGACACCGGCCGGGGCATCGAAGGGCTGATCCGCGGCACCGGCGTGCACGCCGCCGCCGTCATCCTGTCGTCGACGCCGCTGCTGGACCTGATCCCCATGCACATGCGGGACAAGGACGGCGTGGTGATCACGGGGTTCGACTACCCGTCCTGTGAGGACATGGGTCTGGTCAAGATGGACTTCCTGGGGCTGCGAAACCTGGGCATCATCGACCACGCCATAAAGATCATCAAGCAGAACCGGGGCATCGAGCTCGACACCCTGACAATGCCGCTCGATGACGCCAAGACCTACCAGCTCCTGGCGCGCGGCGACACGCTGGGCGTGTTCCAGCTCGACGGCGGGCCCATGCGGTCGCTGCTGAAGCTGATGGAGCCGACCCGGTTCGAGGACATCGCCGCCGTGCTCGCCCTGTACCGGCCGGGCCCGATGGCGGCCAACGCGCACACCAACTACGCCCACCGGAAGAACGCCCGCCAGGACATCGAGCCGATCCACCCGGAGCTCAAGGAGGCGCTCGAACCGATCCTCGGCCCCACCTTCCATCTGCTCGTCTACCAGGAGCAGATCATGGCCGTCGCCCGCGAACTCGCCGGCTACTCCCTCGGCGGCGCCGACCTGCTGCGCCGCGCCATGGGCAAGAAGAAGCCCGAGATCCTGGCCAAGGAGTTCGCGAACTTCCAGGCCGGCATGCGCGGCAACGGCTACAGCGACGAGGCGATTCAGGCGCTGTGGGACGTCATGCTGCCGTTCTCCGGGTACGCGTTCAACAAGTCACACACCGCCGGCTACGGACTGGTCGCCTACTGGACCGCGTACCTGAAGGCCAACTACCCCGCCGAGTACATGGCCGCCCTGCTCACGTCGGTGGGCGACGACAAGGACAAGGCGGCAATCTACCTGGCCGAGTGCCGCAAGATGGGCATCCAGGTGCTCCCGCCCGACGTCAACGACTCCCAGCTCGACTTCGTCGCGGTCGGCGACACCCAGGTGCGGTTCGGCATGGGCGCGGTCCGCAACGTCGGCGAGAACGTCGTCGACGGCATCGTGAAGGCCCGCACCGAGAAGGGCCGCTTCACCGACTTCAACGACTTCCTGGGCAAGGTGCCGCTGACCGCCTGCAACAAGCGGGTCATCGAATCGCTGATCAAGGCGGGCGCGTACGACTCCCTCGAACATCCGCGCAAGGGCCTGCTCATGATCCATGAGCAGGCCGTCGAGTCCGTCATCGACATCAAGAAGAACGAGGCGCACGGCCAGGACTCGCTCTTCGGCGGCCTGGCCGACGACGGCGACGACCAGGTGTTCTCCATCGCCGTCCCGGACGGGGAGTGGGACAAGAAGACCAAGCTCGACTTCGAGCGGGAGATGCTCGGCCTGTACGTGTCCGACCACCCGCTGGCCGGCACCGAGCGGCTGCTGGCCAGGAACCGGGACACCACGATCGCCGACCTGCTGGACAGCGGCCGTGACGACCGCGGCGACGTCCGGGTGTCCGGCCTGGTCACCAAGGTGGACCGGCGGGTGAACAAGGCGGGCAACACGTGGGCCATCCTCACCGTGGAGGACATGGACGCCGCGATCGAGTGCCTGTTCTTCCCCCGCAACTACGAGCTGTACGGGCCGGAGCTGCGGCCGGACATCGTGGTGTCGGTGAGCGGCCAGATCAACAACCGGGACGGCGCCATCTCGGTCTTCGCCCAGGAGATGTCCCTCATCGACGTGTCCGGCGTCAACAGCGAATCCGGCGCTCCGATCACCCTGCTGCTGCGGGAGGAACGCATCACCCCGACCCTGCTGGAGGAGCTGCGGCAGGTGCTGAAGACGCACCACGGGCAGGTCCCGCTGCACATCAACGTACGGCGGCCGGCGGGCAAGGTCATGGTGATGGCGCTGCCGGAGTGGCCGGTCAACGGCGCACCGAGCTTCGCTGCCGACATCAAGGCGCTGCTCGGTCCCGAAGCGCTCTCGCTGTGAGGCGGATCGATGTCGTCACCGCCGACGACGCGCCGGCGTGCCCCCGCTGCGGCGGCGAGGGGCTGCTGTCGGCACGGATACCGCACAGCTGGGAGAACGCCGCCGGCGAGCGGGTGGACGGCCGCAGCGGGGTCGTCCTGTGCCCTGGCTGTGACGCGCGCACCCCGCACGCCGCCGCGCTGATCACCTGGTTCCACGTCAACGGCCGGACCGACCACGAGGACGCCGAGTTCGTACGGCTCCTCGTGGCGTGGGCGACCAGTGTGTTCGTGCCGGAGCTGGATGAGCAGGCGTTGGAGGACGAGGTCGAGCGGTGGCGGCGCGACAACTCCTGACCCCCGTAGGAGCCCGTCCCCAGCCAGACGCTGGGGGCGGGGTCCGGCGAACCGCGGAACACGTCTCTCAGCCGGTTATCGGCCGCAGGTTGAGGGCGGCGGCGATGGCGTGTTGCCCGGCGTCGTTGGGATGCAGGCCGTCCAGGAAGAGGTAGCCCAGCTTGGACCGGTCGGGAGCGGCAGGGTCGGCCATCGCACGGTCTGCGTCGAGCACCGCGTCGTACGCACCGCTTGTCCGCATCCATCGGTTGAGCGCGGTTCTTGCCTCTTCCACCTCCTTGTTCCAGAACGGGAACAAGGCTCCCCGCAGCGGCAATATGGTGACGCCGACCACCTTGACGCCGCGTGCGTGGGCCTTCTCGATCAACGTCCGGTGTCCGTCGATGAGCTGCTGGACCGTGACCTTGGCGGTCGATCCGACGCATGCGCCACCGACCTGCGGAAGTCCCAGGTCGTTGGCGCCGAGATGAACGATCACCGCCCGCACTCCCGGCCGGTCCAGCACATCCCGCTGGAAGCGGTCGGTGGCTTTGTCGCCATAGCACGGGGATGCCTTGAGCAGGCGCCCGCCCGCGATCCCCGCGTTGACCGTGGCGAGTGGACGGCCGGCGGTGCTGAGCCGTTCGGCCAGTTGGTCGACGAACCGGACGTCAGCGCCGGCGCTGGACCCCACGCCGTCGACCAGCGAGTCGCCGAACGCCACCACGGTGGCCGCCGCGCCTTCGACCTCGACGCCGGTCAAGTAGTACCAAGCGGAGGTGGTCTGGCCGAACGCGTCACCGGCTACATCATCGAGGTGGCCGCCGCGGGCCCGGTATGACGTGGCAGTGGTGAACCGGTGAAAGGTGGCCGGCCCTGTGGCGCCGGGCACGCGGATCGTGACGGCCAACCGTTCCAGGACCGAGACGGTCAGCGCCACGGGGTCACTGACCAGCTCCTTTCCGGGTGGGATGGTCGCCGCCGGCTTTCCGGCGAAGGTCACCTGGCGTGCGCTGCCGGGCCACACCACGGCGCCTCCGGCCGACCGGGCGACCCGGGCGCCACCAATGGTCAAGGGCTTTGTGCCATAGAGGTTGGACAGCCGGATGCGGACCCTTGGTCCGGCTGTGGTGACCCTGACCACCTGTCGCAGCGTGTGATCTTCGAAGCCCTTGACCGACCAGTTCGGCCCGTTGTCCGCGGTGCCGGGTGTGGGCCGCTGCATCGCCGCACCCCATGCCGCCGTCCACGACGGCGGGCCGGCGTCCGCCGTCGCGGCGGGTGCGGTCGCTGCCATCGCAGCCACCGCCACGCCCAACACCACAGCCCATCTCGGAACTTTCATCTGGAACGCACTCCCGTTGTCGCAAGCTGACGATCACAGGAGTGTTCCGAATGCCCGAGTGGGCGGTAATCGGCCGTACGGCTGATCTGCGGCATCGCCGATCGACCGAAGGGACGGCTCGTTCAGCCGAACCGGGCGGCCAGGCGCTCGAGCGCACGCTCGTTGGCCCGCCGTACGAGGAGGGGGACGAGGCCGGCGCGACCGGGCACGCGTACGCCGCCCGTCGCCGCGAACAGCGTCCCCCCGGCGATGGGTACGGCCGCGAGCCCGATCAGCAGGAACCGGCTCTGCATCCAGACCCAGCCCGGCCGCAGGTCCACCTCGAAGCGGGCGCGGAAGCCGTACCGGCTGCGAGCGTGGGCGACAAGTCCGGATTCGGTGTGTTCGACGCGCACGGATCGCATGTCCGGCTCGAACGTGCCGAGCCCCCGCTCCAGGTCACCCGCAACCTGCCACACCTGCTCGAACGGCGCGGGAATGACCCGGGACGCCACCGCCGCGCCCGAGATCGCCGAGGCGAGCACGTGCAGCCTGCGGACGGGGTCAAGCTCGGCCACCGGCCACGAACCACTCATGACGACCACGCCTTCCTGAAGTTGTCTCTGGCCCTGAACAGCCTCGACTTGACCGTCCCCACCGGCACCCTGAGCAGCTCGGCCGCCGCCCGCTCGTCGAGTCCCTCCACGTCGCGAAGCATCAGCACCGCCCGGTGCTCAGGCGAGAGCCGGGCGAGCAGGTCCCTGATGTCCGCGGCCTGCTCCAGGTCGGCGGGTGCGGGCAGGTCGTCCTCGAACTCGACCGTGTGACGGCTCCGCTTGGCCACCCGCACCGCCTCACGCACCGCGATCGCCCTGGCCCAGCCGTACAGTGCGGCGGGCTCGCGCAGGCCGCGCAGGCCCTTGAAGATGGCGATCAGCGCCTCCTGCGCGGCGTCCGGCCCATCGGCCAGCGCGATCGGGCCGCAGATCCGGGTGACGTACGGCGTGAGCAGGTCGAGCAGCTCGTTCATCGCCATGGTGTCGCCACGCTGCGCCGCCCTCACCAGATCGTTCACTTGACGCATCCTGTCAGCAACTCGTCGGGCCGCCTCTGCCGGGCGACGTCAACCAGGAAGAGGCGCTCTCCGCCGCTGAGGTTCCCTGCCGTCTTCAGCGGGCCCTGTGACGCGGAACACGTGGAACGTCCGGGCGGTCCGAGCGCTCTTCCGGGTCGAGACATCCACAAGGAGGAAGCGATGAGAGTTCCGTGGATCTGTGCGATCACGATGGCCCTGGCCCTCACCACCGGGGCCGCCACAGGGAAGGTCCAGGAGGCCTACGTGTCGATGCCCGGGGTCGACGCGCCGGGCCCCGCCGCCGATGACCGGGTCCATGTGCTGAAAGTCGGGTCCGCCGACGCCCGGCAGGTCGTGGTGCTGGTGGCGGGGCAGTTCGGCGCCGCGGGCGGCTTCGGGCCGCTCGCCGGGGAGCTGGCCGCCCGGCTCCCCGGCACCCAGGTCTGGGCCGTCGATCGCCGGGAGCAGAACCTGGCCGATCTGCGCGGGTTCCGCCGCTCGCCGGACCGGGCCGCCGACTACTACCTCGGCGGGCGCTACCGGGCGCGGACGCCACAGAGCGTGCCGTACGTCGGGAAATGGGGTCTCGGCGTCGAACTCGCCGACCTGCGAAAGGTGGTGCTCGCGGCAGCCGACGGCGGACGCCGCCGGGTGATCCTGGGCGGGCACTCGTGGGGCGCGACCACCGCGCTCGCGTACGCCGGCTGGGACTTCGACGGCCACCCCGGCTACCGCGACCTGTCAGGTCTGGTGCTGATCGACGGCGGTGTGCACGACGCCTTCGCCGGGGAGGGCTACACCTACCGGCTCACCGCCGACCAGGCGGATGCCCGGCTCGCCAAGATCGCGGATGGCGAGGTCTTCGACGAGTCGCTCACCATGGGCCGGACCGAGACGTTCGCGATCCTGCAGCAGCTCGCGGGCAAGTACGCGGCGGCACGCGCGGACGAACCCTCGGCGGTGGCCGGCCACCTGCCGGCCCAGCTGCGCCCACCGGCCAAGGTGACCAACGAAGGGCTGGTCGAGTGGCTGTTCGCCACCCATCCGCTGGTGCCGGACATCAGCGTGAACCCGGCCTACACCTCGACCGCCACCCTCGCCCGCGCGCTGGCCGGCCCCGTGCCCGCACTGTTCGAGTGGTACTGGCCGAACCGGCTCAGCCTCGACCTCGAGGCCGCCGACCCGTTCGACGACACCCCGGTCGCCCGGAAGCTGGGGCTGCGGCTCACGCACACCCGCGAGATCGACGTACCGCTGTACTCCTTCCAGAGCGGTCTGACGCGCGGCACCGTCAACAAGGCCGCCGCGTGGGTGGTGGCGCAGTCGCGGATCGACGACGTGACGTATGCCGAGGACGGCGCCATGACCCATCTGGACCCGCTGTTGGCGACCCCCGGGAAGAACACCATGCTGAACACGCTGACGCCGTTCCTCGCCCGGCTCGGCGCTTAGGTAGGGGTTACTCATGTGATGTCTACGCAGGCGGGCGACCCTGAGGGCAGAGAGGAGACAGACACCATGTCCAAGATCGACGAAGTCATCGACCGCGCCCTCCAGGACACCGCCTTCGCGGAGGAGCTGCGTGACAAGAGCATGGCCGTGGCCAGGGAGGGGTTCACCGGCGCGGCGTGGCAGGAGCTCATCGGGTACTTCGCGCAGTCGCCCGACGCGCTGGCCCGGATGGCGCCGACGGCGAGCGAGGAGGAGCTGGGAACGACCTCGCTGACGGTGACGACCACCACCACGACCACCACGGCTGCCTGCACGATCACCACGACCACCACGACGACGACCACGACCACGGCGCCGGTCACCCTGGAGGCCACCGAGTGATCGCCCCGAAGGACGTCATCGCCGCCGCCGAGCAGGAGTGGCGCGGGCTGGTGGCAGAGCACCTGCCGCATGCCGCGCCGGAGTCGATCTGGCGGTTCAACCGGCCGTCCAGCTCCCGGGCCGACGGCACGCAGGGCTGGAAGCTCCACGTGTCGGCGACCTCGCGCTCGGCCGCCGACGTGCTTCGCAGGGTGGCTCCGGTGCTGGCCGAGATGTCGGTGCTGTGGAAGGCGCCAGGGTCCATGGTCGACATCCGCCGCCTGAACTCGGGTCTGTTCTACGGCTACACGCAGATCGGCAAGGTGATCACCGCGTACGCCGGCGACGCCGACCGGGCCAGGTCGCTGGCCAGCAGGCTGGACGTCGAGCTGCGCGGCGTGCTCGGCCCCCGGGTGCCCTTCGACCGCCGGCTGCGGCCGGGCAGCGTGGTGCATTACCGCTATGGAGCGTTCCATCCGGTCAGCCAGGTCGAGGTGGACGGCGTGCGCGTGGACGCGTTGATCGCTCCCGACGGTCAGCTGCGCCCCGACCGGCGTGCCGAGGCCGTACCCGGCTGGGTGGAGGACCTGTTCCCGGCGGCGCCGCCGGAGCCGCCGGGAGGTCCGCTCGCCCGTACCTACCTGGCCTACGAGTCCATCGCGCAGCGCGGCAAGGGCGGCACGTACCTCGCGCTCGACCTGAGATCGTCACCGGCCGAACGGGTGGTGCTCAAGGAGGGCAGGAGGCACGGCGAGACCGACTTCGACGGGCGCGACGGCCGCGACCGCGTCGCGCACGAGGCCCGGGTGCTGGCGGAACTGTCAGCCGCCGGCGCCCGCGTGCCGGCGTTGCTGGACTCCTTCGCGTGGGAGGAGAACCACTACATCGTCATGGAGCATCTCGACGGTCCCGCCCTGCTGGAGCTGCCGGGTGAACGCGAGCGGGTACGGGCCGCCGCGGGCGTGGCCGAGGTGGTGGCCGGCATCCATGCCGCGGGCTGGGCGTGGCGCGACTGCAAGGTGACCAATCTGATCGCGGCGCCGGACGGGGTACGGGCCATCGACCTCGAGGGCGCGTGTCCGATCAGCGACCCCGACCCGTGGCCGTGGGGCAGCCCCGGGCATGTGCCGCCGGAGTGGCCGTTCACCACGTTGGTGGTCGAGCAGGACCTGTACGCGCTGGGCGCGGTCCTCCGGCAGCTTCTGGACGGGATCTCGGTGCCCGCCGAGGTGAGCAGGCTGGTGACGGCCCTGCTCGCCGACGACCCCGCCGAGCGCCCGCCCGCGGCCGACGTCCATGAAGCGCTTTCACGGTGTCACGGGAGGCCGCATGTGAGGTCGTGCTCCAGGGTGCGGGCGTAGGACTCGACGCCGGCCACGATGTCGATCATGTCGGGGTCGAGCAGCCACTGGGTCTGCAGGCCGTCGAGCGTCGCGATGATCTCGGCCGCCTTGGCCGCGGGGTCGATGTCCTCGCGGGTGAGGCCGGCGGCCTGTGCGGAACGGATGCTGTCGGCCACGATGGCGCGCATCGCGCGGTAGCGGTCGACGAAGTGCTGATGGCCGGGAGCGCCGGGCTCGAGGCTCTCCGCGACGAGGACGGTGAAGAGCTTGGCCAGCCCCACCCGGTCCTTGTTGCGGCGCGCGAACTCCGGCATGGCCCGCAGTCGCCCGGTGGGCTCCATGCCCAGGAGCTCCATCGCGAACATCTCGCTGTCGAGGTCGCGCCGCTCGATCACCGCCAGGAGCAGGCCTGCTTTGCTGCCGAAGTGATGGAGGAGGCCGGGCTCGCTGATGCCCGCCCGGGCCGCGATGTCGGCCAACGAGGTGCCGCGGTAGCCGCCGCGCGCGAACATCTCCGCGGCCACGGCGATGATCTCTTCTCGCCGCAGGCGGGCGCGTTCCTGTCTGCTTGGGTCTTGCCTACTCCGGGGCACAGTGTTAAATCTAGCCCATCACTTACCGAGCACTCGCTAAGTGAATTCCCTCTGGATTGGCGAGGTGGGCCCATGTCATGGAAGCGCCGGCACATAGGGGTGTTGGTCGTCGCGGGCACCTTGCTCGCCGGGTCGGGCACCGCCCATGCGGCCCAGGCCGCGGAGCGGGAGCCGGTCATCCTGATCCACGGCTGGAACGGCTCGCCGACCGAGTTCACCCAGATGGAGGCGGCGCTGGAGCAGGACGGCCATCCGGCGTACGCGATCGCCCTGCCCGGCGGGGACAACGTCGCCAATGCCGAAGCCATCAGGACCCTGGTGACGCAGGTGCGACAGGAGCACGGCGGTGGGAAGGTCAGCCTCGTCGGGCACAGCATGGGAGGGCTGTCGGCGCGCCACTACCTGAAGTTCCTCGGCGGCGCCGATGCGACGCTGAGCTACGTCTCGATGGGCACCGGGCAGCGCGGCTACTGGCCCGCCTGCCTCCTGCCGGCGAACCAGGGCGGGCAGATGTGCCCCTCCAGCACCTTCCTCAGCCGGCTCAACGGCGGCGACCCGACCCCCGACCCTGTCCGGTACACGCTGCTGGCGAGTTCGCTCGACGAGACACGCAACGACGTCATCGACGGGGTGTGGTGCAGGGCCGAGTTCCCAGGGGTGGCCCATGCCGACGAGCCCAAGTCACAGGTGTTCATCGACGGGGTGATCAGCGCTCTGGACGGTCAATGCCCGTCCTAGGGGCTGGTGGTGAACAGCGGCCTGGCGGTGGTCAGTAGGGTGCTGAGCAGCGGGTTCTGCTGTGCGGCTTCGTCCAGGGCGGTCGACAGGACCTGCGCATAGGTGCTGCGCGCCTCGCGGTGGCGGGCGCGGCCGGCATCCGTGATGACGGTGTAGACGCCCCGCTTGTCGTCGGGGCACAGGTCGCGGTACGTGTATCCGGCGGCGTTCAGACGGCTGACCAGGCGGGTGACCGAGCTCTGGTTCAGCCCCAGGCGCGCCGCCAGGTCCTGCATGCGCAGCTCGCCGTCGTCGGCGCCGGCCAGGAGGTCGAGCGCGCGATACTCGGACAGGCCGAGGCCGTGCCGGCGCTGGAGGGCGGTGCCGAGGCTGTGCTCGACATGCGCGTACAAGGTCAGCATGTGGTTCCACATGAGCCCATCCCCGGTCTCGCTCGGGGCGATCTGAGCGGTTGACGGCATCACGTGGTCTCCTTCGGCGGCGATTGACACGAGTTTACTTGTACATGCATACTTTTTCGAGTCGAGACTACTTGTACATACATGCAACTACTTTGGAGCGGCACACATGGCCTGGATCTACCTGTTGATCGCCTCGGTCTTCGAGGTGGTGTTCGCCCTGGCCACCAACGCGACCAACGGCTTCACCGAACTCGGTCCGTCCCTCCTCACCGCCGCGGCCGCCGCCGGCGGCATCTTCTTCCTCAGCCAGGCACTGAGAACGCTGGACGTGGGCGTCGGCTACACCGTGTGGACGGGCATCGGCTCGGTCGGCACGGTGGTGTTCGGGACCGTGATCTTCCATGAGTCGATGAACATCTGGAAGGCGCTCGCCTTCGTCCTCATCATCGGCGGCGTCTTGGGGCTCAAGCTCGCCGACAAGTTCACCAAGAACCAGGCCGCCGCAGGCTGACCACTCACCTCGATCAAGGAGCACACCGTCATGGCCTGGATCTACCTGGCAATCGCCATCGTCTTCGAAATCGCCTTCGCGCTCGGCACCAACGCCACCCAGGGCTTCACCAGGCTCTGGCCCTCGATCTTCACCCTGCTGGCCGCCGCCGGCGGCATCTTCACCCTCAGCCTGGCGCTCAAGACCCTGGACGTGGGCGTCGGCTACACCATCTGGACCGGTCTGGGCTCCATCGGCACCGTCATCCTGGGGGCCCTGATCTACAAGGAGAAGATCACTCTGCCCAAGGTGCTGTCGTTCGCCGCCATCATCCTCGGCGCCATCACCCTCAAACTGGCCGCCGGAGCCTGACCCGCCGTCCGTTTCAGAGGTCGGCGGCGATGATCCGTTCGATGTTCCGTTCGGCGAGTGCGGTGATGGTGACGAACGGATTGACAGAGGTGTTGCCGGGGATCAGCGCGCCGTCGATGACGTAAAGACCGGGATAGGCGGTCAGGCGGCCGTAATTGTCGGTGGCCTTGTTCAGCACCGCGCCGCCGAGCGGGTGGTAGGTGAGATGGTCACCCCAGATTTTGTAGACGCCGAATAAGTCGGTGCGGTATATCGTCCCTTCCTTCGCGTTTATTTTGTCGAATATGGTCTTGGCCATGTCGATGGCCGGTTGTTTCCAGGACGTCTGCCAGCTCAGGTCCACTGCGCCGGTCGCGGCGTTCCAGGAGAACCGGGCGCGGTTCGGGTTGTTGGTTATCGACAGGTAGAACGAGGCGTAGGTCTCGATCCCGGTGGGCAGCGGGGCGACTTCGGCGAATGCGCCGCCCGCGCTCCAGTTGTCGATGCCGGAGCACGGGATGGCCGACTGGAGCGCGCCTGTCGGGTCCCAGAGGTGGTTGGCGCGGCCGCACATGACGTTGCCGTTGTCGCCCCAGCCCTTGCCGACCTCGTCGTTCAGGTTGGGGAGCGCGCCGGTGGCCTTCAGCCTGACCAGCAACTTGCTGGTGCCCACGCTGCCGGCGGCGAAGAACACCCGATCGGCGGTCACGGTCTTGGTGGTCGTGGTGTCGCCATTGGTGTTCAGCTGGTCGATGACGACCGTGTAGCCGCCGCCGGCCGCCGGGGTGACCGAGGTGACCTTGTGCAGGGGTGAGATGGCGACCCTGCCGGTGGCCCTGGCCTGGGCGAGGTACGTTTTCTGCAGCGATTTCTTGCCGTGGTTGTTGCCGTAGAGGATCTCGCCGGCCAGGGCGGATCTGGTGACCGTCCCCGCCGCTTCCTGCTGCATGTAGTTCCAGTCGTAGACGTCCGGCACGAAAACGAAGGGGAAGCCGGAGCGCTGGGCGTGCTTGCGGCCGACGCGGGCGTACTGGTAGCAGTCGGTGGAGTCGAACCAGGCCGGGTCCACGGTGGCCGCGCCGAGGCCGGCGTTCGCGCGCGGGTAGTAGGTGTCGTACATCTCCGCCGGGTTCACGGAAGGGAGGATGGACGGGAAGTTGGCGCGCTTCGGGGTGACCGCCATGCCGCCGTTCACCAGCGAGCCGCCGCCGACGCCGCGGCCCTGGTAGACCGTGATGCCGCTGAAGTCCTCCGCGTCCAGGACGCCGGTGTAGCGGGGGATGTCCCGGTCGATGGGGAAGCCGAGGAAGTAGTTGAGCGGGGCTTTCGTCCTGGTACGGAGCCAGTAGGAGCGGTAGTCCGGCTCGCGCGTGTTGCAGAAGATCTTGCCGTCGGAGCCCGGGGTGTCCCAGGCCATGCCCATCTCGACCATGTGCACGTCCACGCCCGCCTGGGCCAGGCGCAGGGCGGCGACGGAGCCGCCGTACCCGGTGCCGATCACCAGGACCGGCACGTGGGCCCCGTTCGCGATCGGGCCCGCCGCCGCGGTGGCGGGCTCGCCGAGGGCCGCGACCCCCAGGACGGAGCCGGCCCCGGCGAGGAAGCCGCGGCGCGAGATGCCGTTGCCCGAGGGTCTGTCGCTGTTGCTCATGTGGTCCTCACTTCCTGGGCTGTGCCGATCCCCCGAAGTGGATGTGGGTGCCGATCACCCCGAAGCCGGTGCGGGTGCCGGGCGCCCTAAGCGGGTGTGGGTGAGGAGCCGCCGGTCAGCGTGCAAGCGGTGTCGAGGCCCAGCACGTGGTTGAGGCGGCCGAACGCCAGCCATGAGCCGAGGCACATGCTCAGCTCCACGATCTCGAGCTGGCTGTAGTGCGCGGTCATCCGCGCCCAGAACTCGTCGTCGAGCCCGTGGTGGTCGAGGGCGTACCGCTCGGCGTACTCGGCGGCCAGCCGGGTGCGCTCGTCGAAGGCGTCGGTGGTGCGCCACTGCGTCACCGACTCGGCGAACTCCTCCTCGACCTTCTCCCCGTCCCGTTCGGTGCGCCAGTCGAGGCAGAAGGCGCACCCGTTGATCTGGGCGATGCGCAGCCGGGCCGCCTCGAACTCGCGCAGCCCGAGCGTGCTGTGGGCGTACACCGACATCGAGAACTTCGACGCGGCGATCCCGATGCCGGGCACCATCTCGCCCCACACGTACTCGATCGGGTCCCTGCCCTGGGGGATGTCGATGTTCACGGCCGGTTACCTCCGAGTCTGCCGGGGCGCAGCGGGACGTCGAGCGCGTCGTACAGTCCTGGCTCCTCGTCCGCGAGCCAGCCGATGGCGCCCACCAGCCGGGCGACCGCGGTGGCGTTCCCGCCGGCGGAGCCGTTGCCGCCCTCGTCCGTGGCTTCGACCGTGACCTCGATGCGCGGACGGCCCTCGATGATCACCCGGTGCGCGCCCACGCCGTTCGGGGGCGCCGGCCAGTCCGGCGCGCAGGACGGGTGGATGCGGGTGACGTGCTCGATGACGATGCGGGGCTCGCCCCCGACGATGCCCTGCACCTCGAACCGCACCGCGCCCTGGGTTCCCGCCTCGTACTCGCCCACGGTGGCGTCGAGCGGGCGCCGGTCCCGGGTCTCGAGGATCTCGTCGAGCTCGACGCCGAGAGCCCTGGCCATCAGGCGTATCTGCCCGCCCCACACCATCGTCGGGACGGTCGGCGCGATCATGGGCGGCTCGTACTCCATCGGCTGGCCCATGCCGACCAGGTACCGGACCGAGTCCGGCTGGTCGTACGTGGAGTAGTCGAAGATCTCCTGGCAGCGGATCGCGTCAATGGCGGTGCCGAGCCCGCTGACCAGCAGCGGCAGCACGTCGTTGCCCCAGCCGGGATCGATGCCCGAGACGAACAGCGAGCCGCCGCCCTCGCCGATGGCGGCCAGCACCTGCTCGCGCAGCTCCGGCGGGGCGCCGAGCTGGTCGTAGAGCGCGTACAGGGAGGGGGTGACGACGACGGCCCCCGCCCGGATCGCCCGGGTGACGTCGGCGAGCGCCTCATCGGGGCGGAGGTCGCCGGAGGCCGCGTACACCACGGCCCGGGGGCTCGCGGCCAGCACCGCCTCGACGTCGTCGGTCGCCGCGACCCCGAGCGGGTGGCCGAGCCCGCCGAGCTCCCCGGCGTCCCGGCCCACTTTGCCCGGGTCTTGGACGAGTACGGCTGAGAGCGTCAGCTCCGGGTGGGCTGCGACGGCGCGAATGGCCGCGCGGCCGACGTTGCCGGTGCCCCAGACGACCGTGGACATCATGGCCGGAGCGTAGCAAGCGCTTGGTTGACTGTATAGAGGTCAGCCTCGTACGGCGCACAGCAGGCGGTTGTTGCCCCGCTGCCAGAGCGTGCCGATCTCCGAGAAGCCGGCCTCCCGGAGCGCCTGGACGTGCTCCGACAACAGCCGGGACTCGGAGCCGTTGTGGGAGGCCCCGGCCGTGGTGCGCCGCTCCTCATTGAGCTCGGCGAAGGCGGGGTCCGCCTGGACCGCGTCCCACCAGGCCCGCCAGTCCTCCGGCGGGTTCGCCCCGAACCTCCGCTCCGTCTCCCTGTCGTGAACGGCGTGCTCCAGGCGGGCGAGGGCCGGGGTGGCGTCGTCGGTGTCCAGGTGGTCGCCGTTGAGCAGCAGCCCGCCTCGTCGCAGCACGGACGCGACCTCGCCGTACATGCCCTTGAGGTCGGCGGCGGAGATCCAGTGCAGCGCCGTCGTGCTGATCGCGGCGTCGGCGGGCCCGTCCAGCCCGAGCAGATCCGTCCACCCGCCGGTACGAAGGTCCGCGGAGACGAACGTGAGCTGCGGGTACGCGGCACGCCCGAGCCCGATCAGCAGCGGGTCGGCGTCCACCGCGATCACCCTCGCCTCCGGGAGGCGGTCGAGCAGCCGGGCGGACAGGGAGCCGGGGCCGCAGCCCAGGTCGATCACCACCGGATCCGGCCGTCCCAGCGCCTCCACGGCGTCGATCAGGGCGGTGAACCGCTCCTCGCGATCCGGCAGGTAGCCCTCCTGCTGACGGTCCCAGCGCGCCATCCACGTCAATGCGGCATCGTGAGTGAGCATGTACGGCTCCTTGTAACTGTCGTCTAAGCTTTGGGCAGTCACAAGCTAAAACACGAAGGTGTAACCGGTCAAGTGGATTTCAACAGTCACGCCGATGGAGTGGTCAGAGCAGCGGTGGCGCTCGTCAACGCGCTCACCCCAGGTGAGAGTCGGGGGCGCGACCATCCGGCGCCCGAGAGGCCGGGCGCCGCCGCCACCGAGGGCCTGCGTACCGTCTATCCGGACCACCGCCAGATCGCCGAGCCGGAGGGCGCCGAGCTGGCCGAGGTGGCCGCCCGCCTGCGGACGGTCTTCGCCGCCGTGGCCGCCGGCGACATCGACGCCGCGGCAGGTCAGGTGAACGCGCTGCTGGACGAGACCCACGCCAGACCCATGCTCCAGCGGCACGACGGCGAGCCGTGGCACCTGCACTTCCACGGCCGCGGCGGCACCCTGGCGGGCGAGTGGGGGGCGAGCTGCGCCACCGGGCTCGCGATCGTGCTGGGCAGCGAGTTCAGCGACCGCCTGGGAGTCTGTACGGCGCCGCACTGCGACCGCGTCTACGTGGACGTGTCACGCAACGGTACCCGCAGGTTCTGCTCCACGGCCTGCCAGAACCGCGTCAAGACGGCCGCCTTCCGGGCCAGGAGCAGGGCCTGAGGCCACGCCAGGGCCAGGAGTAGGGCCTGCAGGTCGCGCCGGGGCCAGGAGCAGGGCCTGAGGTCACGCCGGGGCCAGGAGCGGGTCTGAGGTCAGGCCAGGCGGCGGACGGGGGCGCCGGCGAGGAAGGCGTCGATGTCCTCGACCGCCTCGCGGAAGTACGTGCGGTAGTTCAGCTCCGTCACGTAACCCAGGTGCGGCGTGGCCAGCACGTTGGGCAGCGTGCGCAGCTCGTGGCCGGCGGGCAGCGGCTCGGTCTCGAACACGTCCAGCCCCGCCCCCGCGATCCGCCCCGCCTGCAACGCCGCCGCCAGCGCCTCCTGGTCGACGATCGCGGCCCGCGAGGTGTTCACCAGGTACGCGTCCGGCCGCATCAGCGACAGCTCCCGCTCGCCGATGAGTCCCCGCGTCCGTTCGCTCAGCACGAGGTGGACGGAGACGATGTCGGCCTCGGCCAGCAGCGCGTCCTTGCCCGGGGCGAGCCGCACCCCGAGGGCGTCCGTACGCTCCCGGGTCAGGTTCTGGCTCCACGCCACGACGTCCATGCCGAACGCCCGGCCGATCTCCGCCATCCTGGACCCGATCTTGCCGAGCCCCAGCAGCCCGAGCGTGCGGCCGTGCAGGTCCGTGCCCAGTGTGCTCTGCCAGGGGCCGCCCGCGCGCAGGGCCGTCGACTCCGACACCAGGTGGCGGCTGAGGCCGAGGATCAGCGCCCAGGTCAGCTCGACCGGCGGGGCCGAGCCGCTGCCCGTGCCGCAGACCGTGACGCCGCGCGCCCGCGCCGCGTCCAGGTCGATGGCGGCGTTACGCATGCCCGTGGTGATGAGCAGCCGGAGGTTGGGCAACCGGTCGAGCACCTCGGCCGGGAACGGCGTGCGCTCCCGCATGGCGACCACGATCTCGTAGTCGTGGAGGGCGGCCACGAGCTCGTCCCGGTCGGTGAAGTGGCCGCGGAAGCTCTGCGCCCGCACTCTGGACCAGTCGGCCAGGCCGAGAGCCACTCCCTGATAGTCGTCCAGCACGGCGCAACGCAGCATGGCCGGAATCCTATGAGGTGTCCGGCAAGCGCTCTTACCCGTCCCCCTGCTCCAGCTCCCCGGGCGCGTCCCGGGGAGCTGGAGCCCGTTTTTCCGCCTCTTCATGCAGCGCCAGGATCAGCAGCAGCTCCAGTTGGAGCTCCTGGAGATCAGGCGCCGCGAGACCGTCGAGCGCGCGCATGTTGGGCCTCCCTGGCTATAGGACGTCCCACGCGCCACAACGGTTCACGGATCAGGTCTCGGTCCTGAAACGTTCCCACGCGGACTGCCGCGTCATGCCGAGCGAGGTGCCGATGCGTTCCCAGCTGACGTCCCTGGTGCGCAGGTGCGCCACCCAGTCGCGCAGATTGTCGTCCACCTGTGCTTGCACGGCGGCGATTTTCGGGAGGTGCTCGAGTATCTGCTCTTCGGTCATCGACTCCCACATCGGGAGCCGGGGCTCGGTGGAGGAGGCAAGTTTTTCCCCTTCGAGGATTTCATTGCACAGCCCTATGCATTGGTCGCAAATGTGCACACCAGGACCGGCAACCATCTTGGTCACCTCCGTGCTCTTCTTGTGGCAGAAAGAGCAGCGGATCTTTTCCTTCCAGTCAGGCATGGCCTGACGCTACTACCGTCAGGCTGCTCCTGACAACCCCATGTGCTCCCGCAAGATCTCCTGGCGTTCCTCGGTGATTTTGTGGCAGATCGTCACGTACGCGTGCAGCACCTTGCGGTACAGCCCGCGCGCCTGCTCCAGTTGGAGGCGCAGCTCCAGAACACGGTCGGTCTCGCCGCGCTGCTCGGCCTCCGCCAGTAGGGCACGCGCCTCGTCCACGATCTCTTCGGCCCGCATCCTCGTACGGCGAAGCAGTGCGGAGCACTCGTGCAGCTCTTCCAGTCGAGCCGCCGAGGCGATGAACTCGGCAGAGTGCTCGGGCGACTCGTGCGCCGCCCGCCTGCGGAGATCCGATCTCATTTACCGCCACCTCCCGGTCAAGGATGCCTAACTGTAGACGCGCGACTCTCGGAGGCGGATCACCCGCCGACGTGCGGAGGTATCTCAATGATCCTGGTGGAAGGTTTTCTATTCCCCAGTAGGAAAACCTCGTCCCTGAAACTCGTTCGGTCCAGGCCAAATGAGGTACTTCAGCGGCTATTAGTGGAATGCCGTAAATCTCCGCTCTCGGCAAAAGCCGGGGATGAAGACGCCCGATCCGCCCCCATGAAGACCGGTCGCGGTCACATACTGAGACCGAACATCAGCGGAACGTGACTCAGGCGGCGGTGGTGGCGATGTCGGCAACGGGGAACGAAGACGACGCGGTTGACGTGAGCGTCGTCATCCCCGCGCACAACTGCCGGGCATACCTCGACAGATGCCTCACCTCCGCGCTCGTGCAGCGCGTGAAGAAGGAGATCGTCGTCGTTGACGACGGCTCCACGGACGGCAGCGGCGAGCTGCTCGACCTCTACGCCACGTACCACAAGGACAGCGTCAAGGTCGTCCACATCGAGTGCAGCGGCGGCGCGGGCCGGCCGCGCAACGTCGGCATCGAGCACGCCACCGGCCGGTACGTGTTCTTCTGCGACGCGGACGACCACCTCGGCCCCGAGGCGCTGGAGCGCATGGTCGCCATGGCCGACAGGAACGGCTCCGACATCGTCCTCGGCAAGATCGTGGGCCACGGCCGGCGCGCGCCGGTCTCGATGTTCCAGCAGAGCGCCGACCGCGTGGGCCTCGGCGACAGCAACGTCTACAACAGCCTGTGCTGCTTCAAGCTGTTCAGGCGGGAGATGCTCGAACGCCACCGCATCAGGTTCGGCGAGGGCATGCTCGTCGGCGAGGACATCATGTTCGCCGTCCACGCCTACTGCCACGCCGGGGTCATCTCCGTGGTGGCCGACTACGACTGCTACCACCTCGTGTCCAGGCCCGACGGCAGCAGCATCATGCAGCAGAAGGGCAGCAGGGACCCGCTGGCCTGGCTGGCCATGATCAGGCGGCCGATCCGGCTCATGGCCGAGCACGTCGAGCCCGGCCCGCTCCGCGACCACCTGCTCCGCAGGCACTTCAGGCTCGACGCGTTCGCGCAGCTCGGGGCGGTGTTCCTGGAGAGCGACGACGTGCGTCGCAAGGACATCGCCAGGGAGGTGGCCGCCCTCTGCGACGAGTGGTACACGCCCGGGGTGCACGAGCTGCTCAACAGCATCGACCGGCAGCGGGCGACCGCGCTCGGGGACATCGACCGCCTGGTACGCCTGGCCCGCATCGAGAACGCCACCGTGCGGCGCAGGCTGACCGGGCTGCGCTGGGACGGCGACCGCCTGGTGGTGACGGGCTCCGCCCGACTGGACGGCATCAGCAGTGACGACGGCCTGGCCGTGGTGCTGCGCGCGCGGCACGACCCGGCCGCCGAGATCGTCATCCCGGCCGAGCGGAAGGGGGGCGAGTTCACCGTGCGGGTGGACGTCTCCGCGCTCGCCTCGGGGATCTGGGACCTGCGGGTGGCGGTCGAGCTCGAGGGCGTGGTGCGGTTCGGCAGGCTCGGGGCCGAACGCGACAGCGGCCTCGCCCTCCCGCCGTCCCGGCTGATCGACGGCGTGGTGGCCCTGCCCTACTTCACCAGGGACAACGGCAACCTCAGCATCGACGTCGGAGGCCACGTGGTCGCGGTGCCGGGCACGGTGCGCCTCATCAGGACGAGATGGGGGCTGGGGCACCGGCTGCTCATCGACGGTGAGGTCAGCGTCGTCGGCACCGCCCCGGCGGTCTCGGCGGTCAAGCAGATCGTCTGGCGCGAGCGGCGCACCGGACGCGAGCGGACCGAGGGCGTGCTGGCGCTGCCGGGCGGCGGCTTCGCGGCCAGGGTCGCGATCGGCTGGCTGCCGCCCGGGACCTGGGACGCGTACCTGGAGCTCGATCTGGGCGGGCCGCCCGCGCGGTTCAGGATCGAGACCGACGCCGAGACGGTCGCGGCGCCGCGCAGGTGGTGGGGCGCGGCCGTGCTCAGGACCGTGCGGCCGTACGCGACCTCGGGGAAGGGGCGGCTGAGCACGGTGGTGCGGCGGCTGACGGCGCGGACGATCATCAGAAGGATCATGCGCTAATTGCCATCTATGTGCAGGTGCAAGACGATGTCCTAAAGTAGGGACCGTTTGGCTCTTGCAGGAGGTTGGCCGTGCACGTACCCGATGGCTTCTTCAATGCGGCGACATCCGTCTCGGCCGGAGTCGTGGCCGCAGCCGGTGTCGCGGTCTGTCTACGCGGGGCGCGGCGCGAACTCGACGACAGGACCGCCCCCATGGCCGGGCTCGTCGCGGCCTTCATCTTCGCCGTCCAGATGCTCAACTTCCCCGTCGCCGCCGGCACCAGCGGACACCTGCTGGGCGGGGCACTGGCGGCGATACTCGTCGGGCCCTATACGGGCGTGTTGTGCATGGCCGTGGTCCTGCTCGTGCAGGGGGTGTTCTTCGCCGACGGCGGGCTCACCGCGCTCGGGATCAACATCACGATCATGGGCATCGTCACCGTGCTGATCGGGTGGGCGATCTTCCGGCTGGTCATGAGGCTGTCCAGAGGCAAGGTCGTGGTGGCGGCCTTCCTGGGGGCGCTGGTCTCGGTGCCCTCCTCCGCGCTGGTGTTCTCGCTGCTGTTCTGGATCGGCGGGACCGCGCCGATCCAGGTGGGCGCGGTGGCGGCGGCCATGGGCGGCGTCCACGTGCTGATCGGGATCGGCGAGGCGCTGATCACCGCGCTGACGGTCGGCGCGGTGCTCGCGGTCAGGCCCGACCTCGTGTACGGCGCCCGCGGCCTGGCCAGGCCCCTGGTCCTGCGCGGCGCGGAGGGCGCGAGCACCGTCGTCGACGAGCAGGAGCCCGTCGTTGCCGCGCCCGGCAGGCTCAGGCCGTTCCTGCTCGGCGGGGTCGGCCTGACGCTGGTGCTGGCCGGGGTCGTGTCGTTCTTCGCCTCGTCCTCGCCCGACGGGCTGGAGGCGGTTGCGGAGAACAAGGGCTTCCTCTCGCAGGCGAGCGACCACGTGGTGACGTGGGGGCTGGCCGACTACGGCGAGGTGGGCGGCATCCCCGTCGGCGTGGCCGGCGTCGTCGGCGTCGGGCTCGTGCTGATCATCGCCGGTGCCGTGGCCTACGCCGCGCGCAGCCGTACCAAGGTCGAGGCCTGATCCATGGGCGCGGGGCACCATCACCAGCTCTACCTGCCGGGCGCCTCGGTGGTGCACCGGCTGCCGCCGCAGTGCAAGCTGCTGGCCGTCTTCGCCTTCGCGATCGTCGTGGTGGCCACGCCGCGGGAGCGGTTCTGGGCCTTCGCGGTCTACGCCGCGCTGCTGGGGGCCGTGGCGGTGGTGGCGAAGGTGCCGGTGACATACGTCCTGCGGCGGATGGTGATCGAGGTGCCCTTCGTGCTGTTCGCGTTCCTCATCCCGATCGTCGGGATGGGGGAGCGGACCAGCGTCCTGGGGGTCTCCCTGAGCGTGCCCGGCCTCTGGGCGGGGTGGAACATCCTGGTCAAGGCCACGCTCGGCGTGATCGCCTCCATCCTGCTCGCGGCCACCACCGAGCCGCGGGTGATCCTCGTCGGGGCACAGCGGCTCCGGCTGCCGAGCCTGCTGGTGCAGATCGCCATGTTCATGCTGAGGTACATGGACGTGATCATGGATGAGATGCGGCGGATGCGGGTAGCCCGGGAGTCCCGGGGGTTCGAAGCGCGAAATTTCCGGCACATCCCGGTGATCGCCCGGTCCGCCGGGGCGCTGTTCATCCGGTCGTACGAGCGGGGTGAGCGCGTACATCTCGCGATGCTCAGTCGGGGATACTCAGGACAGATGCCGATTATTCAAGATTTTTCAGCATCCGCAGGCCAATGGGCCCTCGCCCTCGCCCTCCCGGCCACGGCCCTCGCAGTATGGGGACTCTCCTGGTGAACTCTCTCGAAGTACGGCAGCTCGCCTACGCCTATCCCGACGGCACGCAGGCGCTGTTCGGCGTGGACCTGTCGATCGCCCGCGGCGAGCGCGTGGCCCTGCTCGGCCCGAACGGCGCCGGCAAGACCACCCTCGTCATGCACCTCAACGGGATTCTCACCGCGGGGCACGGAAGCGTCACCGTGGCCGGCACCCCGGTGCGCAAGGACACGCTCAAGGAGGTCAGGCAGCGCGTCGGCCTGGTCTTCCAGGATCCGGACGACCAGCTCTTCATGCCCACGGTCAGGGACGACGTCGCCTTCGGCCCGGCCAACGCGGGCGTGCGCGGCGAGGACCTCGACCGCGTCGTCAAGGACGCGCTGGAGCGGGTCGGCATGCTGGAGTTCGCCGACCGGCCGCCGCACCACCTGTCGTTCGGCCAGCGTCGCCGGGTGGCGGTGGCGACGGTGCTCGCCATGTCGCCGGAGATCCTGGTGCTCGACGAGCCCTCGTCCAACCTGGACCCGGCCGCCCGCAGGGAGCTGGCCGAGATCCTGCGCTCGCTCGACGTGACGGTGCTCATGGTCACGCACGACCTTCCGTACGCGCTGGAATTGTGCGAACGCTCGCTGATCCTCTCCGGAGGCGTGATCGCCGCCGACGGCCCCACGCGAGAGCTGCTCTCCGACACAGAACTGCTGGCAGAGCACCGGTTGGAGCTTCCGTACGGCTTCGCCATCCCCGCGGTATGAGGCCTATTTACGGCACCTCGTCCGCATCTTCGTAGTTTGTGCGTGCCCGGTATCCGGGGATGTCGAAGTACAGTGGCTCATCGAGGAGGGGCCAAATGAAGCTGCGGCTTGCGCGACACGCTCTTGGCGATGCCGTGGTGGTGGCCGTTGAGGGCGAGCTCGACCTGTTCACCGCACCGTTCCTGCGGGACGAGGTGCGTGACGCCATCAAGCAGGACGGCGCCAAGCTCGTGCTCGACCTGCAGCAGTTGTCGTTCATGGATTCCAGCGGTCTGTCGGTGCTGATCGAGGCCTGGCGGCTGGCGACCGGAGAGGGCGGAGGCGTGTCCCTGGCGGCGCCCCAGGCGCCCGTGGCGCGCATTCTGCGCACGACCGGGCTCGACCGGCGGATCAAGGTCTACTCCGACGTGGACAGTGCCGTGGGCGAGATTTGACCGCACCCCGAGTAGAACTTCATTCGGTCTGCGGGTTAGGGTCCGGGATATGGACGTGAACGGATCTGCAGCAATCATCTCCGGCGGCGCCAGCGGCCTCGGCGAGGCCACGGCCCGCGAGCTGGCCCGCGTGGGCGCCACCGTGGTCGTCGCCGACCTCAACGAGGAGCGCGGCAAGACGGTCGCCGACGAGATCGGCGGGGTGTACGTCAGGACCGACGTGTCGGACGACGACCAGGTGCAGGCGGCCGTGGACGCCGCCGTGGCCACCGGCAAGCCGCTGCGCGTGGTGGTCAACAGCGCCGGCATCGGCTGGGCCGAGCGTACGGTCAACCGCGACGGCAGCCCGCACAACCCGGCGACCTACCGCAAGGTCATCGAGGTCAACCTGATCGGCACGTTCAACCTCATGCGCATCGCCGCCGCCGCGATCGCCAAGACCGAGCCGGCCGACGCCGACGGTCAGCGGGGCGTGGTGATCAACACGGCGTCCGTGGCCGCGCTCGAGGGCCAGACGGGGCAGCTCGCGTACTCGGCCTCCAAGGGCGGCATCGTGGGCATGACGGTGCCCGCGGCGCGCGATCTGGCCGCGATCGGCGTGCGGGTGAACACGATCTGCCCGGGCATCATCGACACCCCGATCTACGGCTTCTCGGCCAACGCGGACGAGTTCAAGGCCAAGCTGGTGGCGCCGGTGGTCTTCCCCAAGCGCATGGGGCGGCCCGACGAGTTCGCGCACCTGGTCCGGTCGCTGATCGAGAACGACTACATGAACGCCGAGGTCGTCCGCTTCGACGGCGGCATCCGCTTCCAGCCCAAGTGAGGTCTCGTTGTCTGACGAAGTGCTCGTCGAGGAGTCCGAGAACGTCGCCATCATCACGATAAATCGCCCCAAAGCGCGTAATGCTGTGAATGGGGCGGTGGCGCGGGGGATCGCCGAGGCGCTGGACACGCTGGACGCTCGTCCCGACATTTCCGCTTATGTCCTGACCGGCGCCGGCGGCACCTTCTCCGCGGGCATGGACCTCAAGGGCTTCCTGTCCGGCGACTTCCCGGTGGTCGAGGGGCGCGGCTTCGGCGGGCTGACCGAGTCGCCGCCGAAGAAGCCGCTGGTGGCCGCCGTGGAGGGGTACGCGCTCGCGGGCGGGTTCGAGCTGGCGCTGTCGTGCGACGTCGTCGTGGCGTCGTCGGAGGCCACGTTCGGCCTGCCGGAGCCCAAGCGCGGGCTTGTGGCGGGCGCTGGCGGCATCATGCGGCTGCCGCGCCGGATCCCGTACCACATGGCCATGGAGATCGCCCTGACCGGCGACCACTACCCGGCCTCGCGCCTGTACGAGCTGGGGCTGGTGAACCGGATCACGCCGCCGGGAGAGGCGCTCGAGGGGGCGCTGGAGCTGGCGCGGAAGATCGCCGGCAACGCGCCACTGGCCCTCGCCGCCACGAAGAAGGTGATCATCGAGTCCGCGGACTGGTCGCTGGAGGAGATGTTCGCCAAGCAGAGCGCGATCGTCGGGCCGGTCTTCGGCTCCAAGGACGCCATGGAGGGCGCGGCCGCCTTCGCCGAGAAGCGCCCGCCTCGGTGGAAGGGCGAATGACATGGGGAGGGCGCCCCGCCGGTGCCCTCCCCGATCACTGAGAGGTCTCGCGCGGCCCCGGCGACGTGCGGCGCGACGAGAGCGCCTTTAGCGCGCGCATAAGCCTTCCTGGCTACGGTAAAGAAAGGGAAAGCAACGTACCAGGAGAGGCGCATGAGGGACTATTCGGGTTCCAGGTTCGAGTCGGCCAAGCGCGGCGCCGGTGCTCTCCTTTCCGGTGCGTTGAGCGCCCTCGCCGTCGTGATCGCCATGCTCGCCGTCATGTGGGTCGTCGAGGGCGTCGACTACTTCCTCAACGGCGCGCTCGACCGCGAGTTCGGCATCATCGGGTGGGAGCCCGACGGCCTGATCGGCATCCTGTTCGCCCCGTTCCTGCACGGCGGATTCGGCCACCTCATGGCCAACTCGCTGCCCCTGCTGATCCTGGGCTTCCTGGCCGGGCTCCGCGACCTGCGCAAGTTCCTGTGGGCCAGCGTGCTGATCATCCTCATCGGCGGTCTCGGCACCTGGCTGACCAGCCCCGGCGTCTACACGGTCGGCGCGAGCGGCCTGGTCTTCGGCTACTTCGGCTTCATCCTGGCCCGCGGCCTGTTCGACCGCAGGCTGCTGGACATCGCCATCGCCATCGGCGTGGGGTTCGCGTACTGGGGGATCCTGGCGGGGCTGCTCCCCAACCAGCAGGGCATCTCCTGGCAGGGCCACCTGTTCGGGCTCATCGGCGGCGTGGTGGCCGGCTGGGTGCTGCGGCGCAAGCGCGAGATCCCGGCGTACTAGTCAGGACGCGTACTGGTCAGGACGCGTGCCGGCCGGCGAATGCGCCCGCGTGTGCTCCGCGGGCGAGGAGGACAGCAGGCGGTCGATGTAGGCGAGGCCGATGGCCGAGGCCACGAACGCCAGATGCATGATCGTCTGCCACATGATCTTGTCGTTGGACGTCGTCTGGGCCCTGATGAACGTCTGCAGCAGGTGCACCGACGAGATGCCGATGATCGCCGTGGCGAGCTTGACCTTCAGCACGTTCGCGTTGACGTGGGAGAGCCACTCCGGCTCGTCGGGATGGTCCTCGAGCTTGATGCGGGAGACGAAGGTCTCGTAGCCGCCGATGATCACCATGATCAGCAGGTTGGAGATCATCACCACGTCGATGAGCCCCAGGACGGTGAGCATGACCACGACCTCGGAGGAGGGCGCGTTCTCAGGGACCGGCGCGGAGTGGAGGAGCACCGTCTCGATCAGGTGCCAGAGCTCCAGGGCGAACTGCCACACGTACACCGCCTGGGCGACGATGAGGCCCAGGTAAAGGGGGACCTGGAGCCATCGGCTGGCGAACATCAGATAGCCGAGGCTCTTCGGCCGGGTGGTCCTCTGGCCGGGTCTGAGCATGTCGGACAAGAAGTTTCCTAGCTATTCGAGCCGGGCGTGACGGAGCGGCCGGCAACGGCGGGATGCCGATGCCGGCCGGATTCGCGCAGAGCGTCGAGAAGGCTCCTGGAGGAGCCGTCGCGCCGGTCGGCTCAGCCGAGGCGCTCGACCACGTAGTCGACGCAGCCCGTGAGCGCCTCGATGTCGGCCGGGTCGATGGCCGGGAACATCGCGATGCGCAGCTGGTTGCGGCCCAGCTTGCGGTAGGGCTCGGTGTCGACGATGCCGTTGGCGCGCAGCACCTTGGCCACGGCCGCGGCGTCGACGGAGTCGGAGAAGTCGATCGTGCCGACCACCTGGGAGCGGAACTCCGGAGCGGCGAACGGCGTGGCGTACGACGACTTCTCGGCCCACGTGTAGAGGCGCTGGCTGGACTCGGCCGTGCGGGCGGTGGTCCAGGCCAGGCCGCCCTGGGAGTTCATCCAGTCGAGCTGGTCGGCCAGCAGGAACAGCGTGGCCACGGCCGGCGTGTTGTAGGTCTGGTCCTTGGCGGAGTTGTCGATGGCGACCGGCAGGCTGAAGAACTCCGGCACGTAGCGGCCGGTCGCGGCGATCTCCTCGACCCTGGCCAGGGCGCGCGGCGACATGATCGCGATCCACAGACCGCCGTCGGAGGCGAAGCTCTTCTGCGGGGCGAAGTAGTAGACGTCCGTCTCGGTGATGTCGACGGGCAGGCCGCCGGCGCCGGAGGTGGCGTCGACGAGGACGAGGGAGTCGCCGGAGCCCACGCGCTTGATCGGCATCGCGACGCCGGTCGAGGTCTCGTTGTGGGTGAGCGCGTACGCGTCCACACCCTCCTCGGCCACGGCGTCGGGGTAGGTGCCGACCTCGGACTTGATGACGCTGGGCTCGGACAGCCACGGGGCCTTCTTGGTGACCGCGGCGAACTTCGAGGAGAACTCGCCGAACGACAGGTGCTGCGACTTGTCGCGGATCAGCCCGAAGGCGGCGATGTCCCAGAACGCGGTGGTGCCGCCGTTGCCCAGCACGACCTGGTAGCCCTCGGGGAGCGAGAACAGGTCGGCGAGGCCGGATCGTACGCGGCCGACCAGGTTCTTGACCGGCTTCTGGCGGTGGGAGGTGCCCATGAGGCTCGCGCCGGAGGCGGCGAGCGCGGCCAGTTGCTCGGTGCGCACCTTCGAGGGCCCGCAGCCGAATCGGCCGTCGGCGGGCTTGATGTCAGCGGGAATCACGATGTCAGCCACGTGACCAGGGTACTGAGTTCGCGCGGATGGTCCGGGACCGGGGCGGGAATCTGAGAAGAACCCCACAACCAAAAGATCGTCCATGCCGCAGAATGGAAAGGGCCGGGGGATCTGCCATGTTCGTATGTGAGAGCGGCGGTGGTCCATGCCCACTGAACGGGATTCGCGCGAGGTGGTGGAGGGCCTGCTGCTGCGGCCCTTCTGGCGGGACCTCCCGCTGCCCGTGCTGGTCATCACCGGAGCGCCCGCCGGCAGGGCCGGGCAGCTGGCCGAGCGTTTCAACGGGCGCCTGCCGTACGCGAGGCCGGTCGAAGGCGCGCACAGATCACTGGCGAACCTCGTGGACGGGCTGGCCGGTCCCAAGGGCGCTCTCGGCGGCAACAGGGTCAGGAACACCCTGCTGCCCGCGCCACGCTTCCCGCTGACGGAGTTCGTGCTGTGGGCCTGGGCGCAGCGCGCCAAGGAGCGCAGGCCGGAGCAGTGGCCGCAGGGGGAGCGGTGGCCGCCGGTCCCCGACTCGCGTCACGGGCAGGAGGAGCTCAAACAGCGCTTCAGCGCCAGGTTCGGGGTGCGCCCCAGCCTGAAGGCCGACAGCCGCAAGCGGTGGGCGGCCGGCGACTTCCTGGTGCGGGCCGCGGTCTTCTTCGTGCCGGTCGCCACCGTGCTCGCCTGGTGGCTGGACGCCGGGATCACCGATCTGATCCCGCTGGCGCCCGGCCTGCTCGCGCTGCTGCTGGGCGCCGGCGCGATCGGGCTGCAGGCCGTGCGCTACATCCGCGGCTCGGCCTTCTCCCGGTGGTTCCGCCGCCACCGGTACGAGGACTTACGGCGCAAGGTCGGCGACAGCCGCCAGGCCTACGCGCTGCAGCTGATGAACGCGCCGGAGCCGAGGATCGAGCTGCTGCTGGTCTACGCGATGCTGGAGGACCTGCGCCAGGCGTACCGCAAGTGGCCGCGGATCCCGTGGCCGAGCTGGGGGCGCGGACTGTACGCGCTGCTGGTGCTCAACACGGCCGACCAGTGTCACGCGCGGTTCCTGGAGGTCTATCAAGAGGTCCTGCACGACACGGGCATCGTGCCGCCGCTGCTGGTGATCGCCGAGGACCCGGGGCAGCCGGGGCTGACCGGACAGCCGGGTCGGACGCGGGCCGGTGAGCAGCCCCGGACCGTCGCCGACGACGTCAAGCTCTGGCGCTCGCGCGTGGCCCTGCGCGGCCCGGAGCCGCGGCTGCCTCTCGCCTCCGACAAGCTGAGGCTGACCGAGCCCTACCGGCCTCGACTGGGCAAGGTCAGGGTCCGTGCGGTCGGCTACTGGCTCGCGATGCTGGCGCTGCTGCTCGCCCCGCCGCTGGCCGTCTACGGCAGCAACTGGTTCGGCTGCGGCCCCGGCATGATGCGGGCGGAACAGCAGTGCGTCGGCCTGGGCGACAATCTCGCCGAGATCGCCCCGCACCCGGTCCTGCTCCCCATCCTCGAACGCATCAAGCAGCAGAACGAGGACATCGACACGAGACAGCGGGTCATCACGATCTTCTATCTCGGCCCGCTCACCACGTCGCATCCGGGCGATGACCAGGTGGGCGGCTCGGCCGGCGAACTGTCCGGCATCGCGGCCCGCCAGGGAGCCTACAACCGGCTCGGCAGCTGGCAGATCAAGGTGGAGCTGGCCAACGCCGGGCAGTCCTTCCGCTATGCCAAGTTCGCCGCCGATATGATCAGGCAGCGCGCGGCCGGCGACCCGGACGTGGCCGGGGTGATCGGGCTCGCGTGGAGCAGGACCGAGACGCAGGACGCCATCCGGGTGCTCGGCGACACGCACATCCCGATGCTCAGCACCACGAATTCGGCCGACAAGACGCCGCTGGTCTACAACGACCGTCCCTCGCCGTACTTCTTCCGCATGGCGGCGCCCAACTCCGCGCAGGCGCGGGCGTTCGAGATGTGGCTCGCGCACGGGCTGCCCGGCAGGAAGCCGGTCGATCCGCGGCGGGTCGCCGTCCTGGTCGAGAGCGACGCGGACGACCACGAGCTCTACAGCGAGGACCTCGCGGAGGGGCTGGCCAAGGGCCCGTACGGGTCCGCCAAGCCCTACCGGTTCGCCAACCAGGACGAGCTGGCCGACAAGGTCCAGCTGGCCTGCCAGGAGCACGCGGAGGTGCTGCTCTACACCGGCAGGGCGACCTACCTGAACACCGTCGCCGACACCCGCGAGCACCAGTGCCCGGACAACGTGCAGATCCTGGCGGGCGACGACGTCACCGAGAAGCTGGTGGAGCTGCTGGGCAGGGAGGACTTCACCAACAAGCCGGCGATCTCGTTCGTCGCGCTCAACGACATGCGGCAGGGGCAGGGCGCCAACCGTACCCAGACGGAGATCGAGAGCTGGATCGAGAGCGCCAGGGCGAAGGGCGTGTCGCGCGTGCACGCGTGGCTGGGCTACGACGCGCTGCTGGCCGTCACCTCGGCGCTCAACAAGATCAAGGCATCGGACGTCGACGAATCGGTCAACATCGCGGAGAGCGTCGCGTACAACCTGCGTGGGCTCGGTGTGGACGGCCTCATCCAGGGCGCGAGCGGGAAGTTCTACTTCTCGGAGGACGCGGAGTCGCACTCCGCGCTCCCGCGCGGGCTCTGGCTGTTCTCCACGGACCCCGCCGCGGGTTCCTCCGCGAACGGCGTGGTGTCGCAGGGCGGCTGCACGGTCGACGAAAAGGCCCCGGGGACCGCCGAACTCGAGGTGAAGTGCTCGTTCGGCTGACGCGCCGGGGCCGATCCCGTCAGAACTTGCCGGTGACCTCGGCGGCGCCGGGCACGTCGCTCAGGGGACGCGAGGCGGGGCCGACGTAGTTGGCGCTCGGCCGGACGAGCCGGCCCGTGCGCTTCTGCTCCAGGATGTGCGCGGCCCAGCCGGCCGTGCGGGCGCAGGTGAACATCGAGGTGAACATGTGCGACGGCACCTCGGCGAAGTCCAGCACCACGGCCGCCCAGTACTCCACGTTCGTGGCCAGCACGCGGTCGGGCTTGCGCGCGTGCAGCTCCTCCAGCGCGGCCTGCTCCAGCGCCGCGGCGACCTCGTAGCGGGGCGCGTCGAGCTCCTTGGCGGTGCGGCGGAGCACGCGGGCACGCGGGTCCTCTGCGCGGTAGACGCGGTGCCCGAAGCCCATGAGCCTGTTGCCCTTGTCGAGCTCGCTCTGGACGTACTTCTTGGCATCGCCGAGCTGCTCGACGCCCTCGATCATGTGCAGGACGCGGGCCGGGGCGCCGCCGTGCAGCGGGCCCGACATGGCGCCGACGGCGCCTGAGAGCGCGGCGGCCACGTCGGCCCCGGTGGAGGCGATGACTCGGGCGGTGAACGTCGAGGCGTTCATGCCGTGCTCGGCCGCGGAGGTCCAGTAAGCGTCGATGGCCTTGACGTGCCTCGGGTCAGGCTCACCGCGCCAGCGGATCATGAAGCGCTCGACGATGGTCTTGGCCTCGTCGACCCGGCTCTGCGGCACCATGGGCAGGCCGAGGCCGCGCGCGGACTGCGCGACGAACGAGAGAGCCATGACGGAGGCGCGGGCGAGCTGGTCGCGGGCCTCCTCGTCGCTGATGTCGAGCAGGGGCTTGAAGCCGTAGGCGGGAGCGAGCATGGCCAGCGCGCTCTGTACGTCTACGCGGATGTCACCGGAGTGGACAGGGATGGGGTACGGCTCCGCCGGGGGCAGGCCCGGCTGGAACGTGTTGTCGACCAGCAGGCCCCAGACAGCCCCGAACGGGACACGGCCGACCAGTTCCTCAATGTCGACGCCCCGGTATCGAAGGGCGCCCCCTTCTTTGTCCGGTTCCGCGATCTCGGTCTCGAAAGCTACGACGCCTTCGAGTCCGGGTTTGAAGTCGGACATACTCGGCCGCCTCCCTTTCCCTTGCCATGTTTCGGCAATGCGATGCCTTGATGTCGAGATACCGGCGGGTCAATTTAACCCCTTCCCAGGTGGTGCTCGGTCTCCGGACCCGCTGTAAGGCCAAACCCGCTGGTGAGGGGGGTGCATGGGATCTACCACACAAGCGCGCAAGAATACCGTCTCGTGGATGCCACCCCGCGCCCGCCCGTGCTGGCGGGGCTTCGCCGTACGTACGAGGGCGAGCCGCTGCTCGAATCCGACCTCGCGTCCGACCCGATAGAGCAATTCACCATGTGGTTCCAGGACGCGCTCGACGCCGGCCTGCCAGAACCCAACGCCATGGTCCTGGCCACCGCCTCCGCCGGCGGCCGGCCCAGCGCCAGGACGGTCCTGCTGAAGGGCTATGACGAACGCGGCTTCGTCTTCTACACCAACTATGAGTCGCGCAAGGGCCGCGATCTGGGCGAGAACGCCCGGGCGTCGCTGCTCTTCCCCTGGCACCCGATCCGGCGCCAGATACGCGTCGAGGGGACTGTGACGCGGATCTCCCACGAGGAGTCGGCCGCGTACTACAACTCCCGCCCCTACGGCTCGCGCATCGGGGCCTGGGCGTCGCGTCAGTCGGCGGTCGTGCGCTCCAGGGAGGAGCTGGACGACCGCTACGCGGAGCTGGCGGCCCGCTGGCCGGAGGATCCGCCGGTGCCCGACTTCTGGGGCGGTTTCCGGGTCCATCCGATCGAGGTGGAGTTCTGGCAGGGACAGCTCGACCGGATGCATGACCGGCTCCGTTACCGGCGTACGAGACCCGGCTGGGCCCTGGAAAGGCTTGCGCCTTAATGTGCTTCGAGTGGCAATTGCGGAGCTGGTTAAGCGACATCTGGTAGATACGCGTCCGCTGGGTGTGCGTGACTATCGGCGGCTCTGGCTTGGCCAGTCCGTTTCGCACGTCGGCGTCGCGGCGACCGTCGTCGCGGTCGGACAGCAGGTCTGGCAGCTCACCCACTCGTCGTTCTACGTCGGGCTGCTGGGCATGGCCAACCTGATCCCGCTGATCGTCTTCGGCCTGTGGGGCGGGGCGGTCGCCGACGCGGTGGACCGGCGCAAGCTGCTCATCATCGGCTCGTTCATCGCCTGGGCGGCGACGCTGCTCATCCTCGCCCAGGCGCTGCTCAACCTGGGGAACATCTACCTGATCTTCGCCGCGGTCGCCGTGAACGCCACCGGCTTCGCGATCACCAGCCCGACCAGGGGCGCGATCATCCCCAGGCTCCTGGACAAGGAGCTGGTGCCCGCGGCCAACGCGCTCAACTCGCTCGTCTTCAGCATGGGCGCGGTGGTGGGCCCGATGATCGGCGCGGTCGCGCTGACCGCCGGCGGGTACGCGGCGGCGTACGCGCTGGACGCCCTGCTCTTCACCGGCAGCCTCTACGCGGCGCTCAGATTGCCCTCACTGCCCCCACTGGGCGAGGTGACACGTCCGGGTGCCCGGGCGGTGCTCGAGGGGCTCAGCTTCATCGTCAGCAGCCCGGTGCTGCTGATGTCGTTCGTGGTGGACATCATCGCGATGGTGTTCGCCATGCCTCGCGCGCTCTACCCCGAGCTGACCGCCGAGCGGTTCGGCGGCTCCAGCCTGGCGCTCGGCCTGATGACCTCCGCCATGGCCTTCGGCTCGGTCGCCGGGGCGCTGTTCTCCGGCTGGGTGGGCCGGGTCTCTCGGCAGGGTGTGGCGCTCGTCGTGGTCATCGCCGTCTGGGGCCTGGCCGTGGCCGCCGCGGGGCTCGCGCACGAGCTCTGGCTGGTTCTGGCGTTCATGGCCGTGGGCGGCGTGGCGGACGTGATCTCGTCGGTGTGGCGCCAGTCCATCCTGCAGCTGTACGCGCCCGACGAGATGCGGGGGCGGCTGCAGGGGGCGTTCATGGTGGTCGTGGCCGGCGGGCCGCGCCTCGGCGACCTGCGGGCCGGGGCCACGGCGACCGCGCTGGGGCTGACCGGAGCCTGGGTGGGCGGCGGCATCGCCTGCGCCGTCGTGGTGCTGGCCGTCGGCCTCTCGGTGGCCGGCTTCCGTAACTACCGGGCCCGCTAGCGGTACGAGGCCCCTCGGCGTCACGCCAGGGTGGCCGCCACCCTCAGGTCGGCCAGGAAGCCCTTGTACGCGAGGTCCCTGTCGGGGGCGCGCAGCACGGCCGACGGGTGCACGGTGGCCACGGCGAGCGCGTCCCCGAGCGGCACCGGCTCGCCCCGCCGCTGGGTCACCCGGAACTCCCGCCCCAGCAGCGACCTGGCCGCCGTCGCCCCGAGCACCACGATCACCTCCGGCCGCACCACGGCCAGCTCGGCGTCGAGCCACGGGTGGCAGGCGGTGATCTCGGCGGCCGTCGGCTTCTGGTGGATGCGCCGCTTGCCGCGCAGCGTGAAGGAGAAATGCTTGACCGCGTTGGTGACGTACACGTCGTCGCGCTCGATGCCCGCCTCCTCCAGCCCCTTGTCGAGAAGCCGTCCCGCCGGGCCCACGAACGGGTGTCCCTGCCGGTCCTCCTGGTCCCCGGGCACCTCGCCCACGAGCATGAACCTGGCCTCCTTCGGACCCTCGCCGAACACGGTCTGCGTGGCGTTCCGGTAAAGACCGCAGCCCTCGCAGCCGGCCGCCGCGTGGCGAAGAGAGTCGAGATCGAGCCGGTCGGGAAGGAACTCGGCCGCCCCTTTGTTGCCGTCCTTATCCATCGTCGGTCGTTCTCCCAATAGGGTTCCTGTGACTCCTGTGCCCGCTGCGGACGGGCTCAGTCCCACCCCGACCGGCGTACCATTTACTTGGGAGGACTGCCTTGACCGCACACGGCCTGATCGACACCACGGAGATGTACCTCCGCACGATTTACGAGCTCGAAGAGGAGGGCATCGTCCCCCTTCGCGCCCGCATCGCGGAGCGGCTGCAGCAGAGCGGGCCCACCGTGAGCCAGACGGTCGCCCGCATGGAGCGCGACGGCCTCGTCCGCGTCGAGGGCGACCGGCACCTGTCGATGACCGACCTGGGCCGCACGCTGGCCACGCGGGTGATGCGCAAGCACCGGCTCGCCGAGTGCCTGCTGACCCAGGTGATCGGCCTTCCGTGGGAAGAGGTGCACATCGAGGCGTGCCGCTGGGAGCACGTCATGTCGGAGTCGGTCGAGTCGCGCCTGGTGACGCTGCTCGACAACCCCACGGTCTGCCCCCACGGCAACCCCATCCCTGGGCTGGGCGAGCTGGGCGCCAAGGAGGTCGCCGAGGGCGGCGCCAACGTGCTGGCCTCGATGTCGGAGCTGGCAGGCCCGAGAGACACACCCGTCGTCGTGCGGCGAATTAGCGAACAAGTGCAAAGCGATCCTGCTGTGATGCTTAAACTCAAGCAAGTTGGGATACAACCCGGACGCGAGGTGACGCTCGCGGCGAGCGACGACGGTGTGCGGGTGACAGGTGACGGTGACGCGAACGACACTCCCGCGGAGCTTCCGCGCGATGTCGCTGCGCACGTATTTGTCTCCAAGCGCTGACGCGCGCGCGGCTGCTTGGTTGAATCCCTCCTGGGAGGCCCTCCACTCTCCCCTGGCCAAGACTGTTGCAGGAGCGCCCGTGGTCCGCTTTGCGTGCATGCCACCCCGAGGAGTGGTCTCCGGATGAACCGTTGGGGGGATCTGTCGCAGGAAACGGCTGACCACCTTGATGCCGGATCTGTGCTTGACCACACCGAGATGGCCGTGGTCGTCACCGACCGTTTCAGCAATCTCCTCTACTGGAACCCGTTCGCCGAGAAGCTCTTCGGCCGTAAGTCGCCGTCACGTGACATCCCCCTCCTGTCCCTCGGGATTCTGGAGAAGGACCACCCGCTCGCCATCGACCTGGCCAAGCACGTGCTCAAGGGCGGCGTGTGGGAGGGCACGTTCGACGTCCGGCGCGGCGACGGCACCATCGTCTACGTACGCGCCCAGGCCGTGCCGCTGCGCCACCCCTCGGGCTCGGTGACCGGCATCGTGATCATGGCCCGCGAGGCGCTGCGCAGCAACGAGCGGGAGAAAGACCGGTTCGGCCTGCTCGAGCGCATCGGCGAGCGGCTGGCGGGCTCCCTCTACGTCGAGGAGACGCTCAAGCGGGTCGCCGAGATGCTGGTCCCGCAGTTCGCCGACCACTGCTTCATCGAGCTGATGGAAGGCGACAGGCTCGTTCGCCGGGTCTCGCAGCACGTGCAGGGGTGGGCGCCGCCGTCGGGCACATGGAAGCCGGTGGGCGCGGAGATCCGCTACCCCGCCGGCCACTACGCGGACACGGCGCTGCGCCGCCAGGAGACGATCCTGGTCGAGAGCTTCTCCTCCAACAGCTACCCGGCCCCCAGCGAGGGCAGCGCGCGGCTGTGCGGCGAGATCGGCATGACCTCCGCCATCGTCGCTCCGCTGCTGGTGCGCGGCGAGACGCTCGGGCTGATGTACCTCGGCCTGTCCAACCTCACCGACCGGCGCAGCCCCCACTACGACGCCTTCGACCGTGACTTCGTGGGCGCCATCGCCACCAGGGTCGCGCTCGCCATCGACAACGCGCTGCTGTTCGAGGAGGAGCGCCACACGGCGGAGTCGTTCCAGAAATACCTGCTGCCCCGGGCGCTGCCGCAGCTCGACGGCCTGGACATCGCGGTGCGCTACTACCCGGCGGCCCCGCTGGCCTCCCACGGGCAGGGCATCCAGACCCAGGTCGGCGGCGACTGGTACGACGTGATCCCGCTCTCGGCCGGCCGGGTCGGCATCGTGATCGGCGACGTCGAGGGCAGGGGCGCCAAGGCGGCGGCCATCATGGGCCAGCTCAGGGCGGCGCTGCGGGCCTTCGCCCAGGACGACAAGTCGCCGGCCGACATCCTGGCCAGGCTCGACGAGTGGACCCGCATCATCGCCACGCCCGAGCACGACGACAACGGCGCCGAGGTCAGCATCCCGCCCATCGTGACCTGCCAGTACCTGGTCTACGACGCCTGGTCGCGCCAGCTGTCGTTCGCCAACGCGGGCCACGCCCCGCCGCTGCTGCTGGTCGACGGGCAGTGCGTCGAGCTCGACATCGAAGAGGTCGGCCAGCCGCTCGGCGTCCGGGCCAAGGGCCTGCACGCCGACCTGGTCTACAAGGAGGAGACGCGCACCCTCCCGCCGGGCGCCGCGCTGCTGCTCTACACCGACGGCCTGGTCGACCGCCGCCCGGGCCGCGACGGCCGGCCGCCGAGCGAGGAGGAGACGCTCGGCGTGCTCTGCGAAGAGCTCGCCAAGATGTCCGGCGCCGAGGTCGAGCGCATCGCCGACGCCGCCACGGTGGCCGTGCCGGGCGAGATCGACGACGACATGGCGATCCTGGTCGTCCGCTCCAGCGACGTCGACCTCGCCGTCGAGGAGCGCACGTTCCCCGCCCAGCCGATCATGGTGGGGGAGGCGCGCCGCATGGCATCGGAGGCGTTCTCGAGCTGGAACGTCCCCGAGGAGCGGGCCGAGCTGGCCTGCCTGCTCGTCTCCGAGGTCGTGACCAACGTCGTGCTCCACGCGGCCACCGCCAGCATCCCGCGCAGGGAGCTGGTCGTGGAGGGGCCGCCGCTGCCGTTCGAGGAGTCCTGGGACGTGCCGGGCTTCGAGGACGAGGTGGTCGGCGACAAGGAGTTCACGCTGAGGCTGCGCAGAGGCGAGGAGTCGGTCTGGGTCGAGGTCTTCGACCAGGACCTGCGCCTGCCGCGCATCCGCAGCGCGGGGGAGAACGACGAGGGCGGGCGCGGCCTCTACCTCGTCGACCAGCTGGCCAGACGCTGGGGATCGCGTCCCACCAGGGAAGGCAAAGCCGTCTGGTTCGAGATTCCCACACGCGGCAGGTGAGTGATTAGCTGGCCCTATGGAGCTGGCGTTCGAGCGACGAGGCACCGGTGCGCCGCTGATCCTCATTCACGGGATCGGTCACCACTGGCAGGCCTGGCTGCCGGTGATGGACCGGCTCGCCGCCTCGCGCACGGTGATCGCGATCGACCTGCCCGGCTTCGGAGTCTCGCCGGGGCTGCCTGAAGGCATCCCCTACACCGCGGAGTCGCTGGCCGACGCGGTCGAGTCGTTCTGCGCGCGGCTCGGCGTCCGCGAGCCGCACGTGGCGGGCAACTCGCTCGGCGGCTACATCGCGCTCGAGCTGGCCTCGCGTGGCGTCGTACGTTCGGCGACGGCGCTGTCTCCGGCCGGCTTCTGGTCCCGCCCTGAGCTGCTCTACGCTCAGGCCGTGCTGCGTGCCTTGAAGGCAGGGACCAGGTTCGGCGCCACCCCGTTCCTGAGCGGCGCATCCGCCGGGATCCTCGTCGCCCACCCGTCCAGGCTGGAGCCGCAGGCGCTGTCGGCGGCCGCGCAGGCGCTGAGCGGGGCGAGCGGCTTCGACGAGACGCTTGAGTCGTTCGCCGGCTTGATGCCGCCCGCGCCGCCCAAGTCGCCCATCACGATCGCGTGGGGCGAGCGTGACCGGCTCCTGCTGCGCCGCCAGGCCGTACGCGCGGCCCGGTGGTCGGGGCAGCGGGTCAAGCTGCTGAAGGGCTGCGGTCACGTGCCGATGAGCGACGATCCCGAGCTCGTGGCCCGCGTCATCCTGGAAGCTAGCGCTACTTCGTGAGATTGGCGGACATGCGGCGGAGCACGTCGACGGTGGCCAGATATTCCTGCGAGCTCACGCCCACGAGCACCTGCTGCCTGAAATGCCCGACCTTCTCGGAGATCTCCTCATGTGCGGCCCTGCCCGCGTCGGTGAGCCTGCCGTCCGCCAGCCAGCCCTTGGCGGTAAGCCGCTCCACTGCTTCGTCCACGCCGGTGAACGGCATGGTGTAAGTGCTTTCTTGGGCCGCCTGGTTGAGCACCTGCCACTCCCGGCGGGTGGTGGTCTGGAGCGCCTGCCCCATGGCGTCTTCCAGGAGGTTGTCGAGATGCTTCAGCCAGTGGCCGATCGGTTTGTCCATGAATGTAGGATAGCAATTATATGTATAAAGACAAGGACATTGCCGCGATCGAGCGGGCGATGGTCGCGATCAGGCGGCGGCAGAGCAGGCGGGTGCTGGCGCGGCAGCAGGGCGCCACGGCACCGGAGTTCGAGGTGCTCGACGTGATCGAGGGCGCCGGCGAGGCCGCCACCGTCTCCACGGTCGCGCAGGCGCTCAACGTCGACCAGCCGAGGGCCAGCCGTCTCGTGGCGGCGGCCGTGACGGCCGGCCTGGTCAGGCGGGAGGCCGATCAGGCTGACGGGCGCAGGGCGTGGCTCGTGCTGACCGACGCGGGCCGGGCGGCGCTGGAGCAGGCCCACCGCAGCAGGCAGGCGGCGTTCGCGGCGGCCACGGAGGGGTGGACGGCGGCGGAGCGGGCGGAGTTCGCCAGGCTGCTCACCCGCTTCGTCGAGGGCATGCCCGGTTAGATCTTGGTCTGGCCCCAGACGAGCAGCATGGCGATGACGAAGACGATCATCACGCCGGCATAGCCGACCGGCCCCAGGCGGAACGCCCGGCGCACGCGGTTGAGGCCCCAGGCGAACAGCAATGCCAGGAAAACCAGGAGGATCAGGCCGCTGTCCATGCCGTCCAGTATGCGGTGTCGAGGGGTTCGCCGCGCGGCATGAGACCGAAAGGCTTGACGAACGCGTTCGTAACGAACGCGTTCGTTATACTGCTGGCATGACAACGTCCCCCAGAACGCCGCGCAGCCGGCGCGAACGGCCGGCCAAACCGGCGCTGACGCGAGACGGCATCGTGGCCGCGGCGATGGAGATCATGCAGGCCGAGGGGCTGCAGGCCGTGACGACCCGCCGCCTGGCGCAAGCGCTCGACACCGGCCCGGCCTCGCTGTACGTCTACGTGCGCAACACCGCCGAACTGCACGCGGCGATCCTGGACGAACTGCTCGGGACCGTCGACCTGCGCCCGAGCGGCGGCGACTGGCGTGACCGGCTGGAGCAGGTGCTCACCTCCTACGCCCTCGTGCTCTTCGGGCATCCCGCCCTCGCCCACTCCGCGCTGGTGACGCGCCCGAGCGGGCGGCACTACATCGACCTCATCGAGGCGCTGCTGGCGCTGCTCGACGAGGGAGACGTCCCGCCGGGGCAGGCCGCATGGGGTGTGGACCTGCTGCTGCAGTTCGCCACGGCACTCGCCGCCGAGCAGTCCGCTCGCGATGAGGGCATCGACGCCCAGGATCAGTGGGACGCCCTGTCCCGGGCGCTGCACGGCGTGTCCGGCAGTGCGCACCCGCACATCGCCGCCCGCGCCACCGAGCTGCTGTCCGGTTCGCCGGAGGCCCGGCTCTCCTGGAGCTTCCAGATGCTGATCAACGGCGTCCTGCACACGCCCATCCCGCGAAAGGAGGGCCAGGCATGAGCGTGGTGGTCTTCGGCGCCAACGGACGCACCGGTCGCCTGATCGTCGAGGAGGCGCTGCGCGCCGGCCACGACGTCACCGCCGCGGTGCGGGCACCAGAGAGCTTCCCGCCGCTCACCGGCCGGGACCAAGAGGGCGTGGGAACGTTCGACATCACGCGCGCCGACATCCGTGACCTTGACAGCGTTCAGGCCGCCGTCAAAGGACACGACACCGTGATCTCCGCCATCGGCCACGCGGGCAGACGCTCGCTCGGTCTCTACTCCGACGGGGCGCGGACCCTCGTCACGGCGATGCGGAATGCCGGTGTCGCCCGCATCATCGCCGTCACCTCCGCCGGCGTGCGCCATGACGACCCGCACTTCGCGCTCTGGTACCGCTTCGTCGCCCGCACGCTGTTGAAGGAGGCCTACGACGACATGCGTCTCATGGAGGCGATCATCCGCGAGGCCGGTCTCGACTGGACCTTCGTCCGCCCGGCCCGCCTCCTGGACGACCCGGCCACCGGTGCCTATCGCGTTCTGGACGACGAGACTCCCGAGGGCGGCTGGAAGACAACCCGTAGCGACCTTGCCCGGTTCATCACCCAGGAGCTCCGCGAGCACCGCTGGTCGCACGCCGCTCCGACGATCGCCGAGTAACGCCGCGCACCTGCCCGAGTGGAGGCCCGGGTCAGAACCCGAACGACCGGCCGATGATCTCCTTCATGATCTCGGTGGTGCCGCCGTAGATGGTCTGGACCCGGCTGTCGAGCCACGCCTTGGCGACCGGGTACTCCGTCATGTAGCCGTACCCGCCGTGGAGCTGGAGGCAGCGGTCGATGACCTTGTTCTGCAGCTCGGTGGTCCACCACTTGGCCTTGGCCGCGTCCACCGCGGTGAGCTCGCCGGCGTTGAGCGCCAGGACGCACTTGTCCACGTAGTGGCGGGCGATCTCGGTCTCGGTGGCCAGCTCCGCCAGGACGAACCGGGTGTTCTGGAACGAGCCGATGCTCCGCCCGAATGCCTTGCGGGTCCTGCAGTACTCGACGGTCTCCTCCAGGACGGCCTCCGCCGCGGCCACCGCTCCCACGGCGATCGACAGGCGCTCCTGCGGCAGGTTGTTCATGAGCTGGAAGAAGCCCTCGCCGTCGCGCGGGCCGAGGCGGTTGGCGACGGGCACCCGTACGTTCCCGAAGAACAGCTCGGCCGTGTCCTGTGCCTTCATCCCGATCTTCTCGAGGTTCCGCCCGCGCTCGAAGCCCTCCATGCCGCGCTCGACCACGACCAGGGTCGTCCCCTTGGCGCCCGCGGCGGGATCGGTCTTGGCCACGACGACGACGAGGTCGGCGTTGACACCGTTCGTGATGAACGTCTTCTGGCCGTTCACCAGATAGTGGTCGCCCTCGCGGATGGCCGTGGTCCTGATCCCCTGGAGGTCGCTCCCGGCCCCGGGCTCGCTCATCGCGATCGCCGTGATCAGCTCGCCGCCGACGAAGCCGGGCAGCCACCGCTGCTTCTGCTCGTCGTTCGTCAGATCCACCAGGTACGGCGCCATGACGTCGTTGTGCAGCGAGAACCCGAGCCCGGAGGCGCCATGCCGGATGATCTCCTCGACGATGACCGCGTTGTACCGGAAGTCCTTGACCCCCGCGCCGCCGTACTCCTCCGGCACCGAGAACCCGAACATCCCCAGCTCCCCGGCCTTCTTCCAGACCTCGCGCGGGACGATGCCGTCCTTCTCCCACTCAGCGTGGTGCGGCACGACCTCGCGGGCCATGAACTCGCGCACGGTCTCGCGGAAGAGCAGGTGCTCCTCGTCGAAGAGGTCTCGCCGCATCGGTCGCCTCGCCTCCCGAATAGAGTTCTGTTACTGGCAGGTATACCCGTTTTCCGGGTACGACGGGAGCTTGTGGACACGGCTTCATCACAAGTGTCGGACGTTGCCGTGTTCGGTATGTGTTGCGGGTGTTTTCGACTCTAAGATCTACCCTCGGTCTATTTTGTGGCGTGATCGGAGTCTCCCGTGAGTCGCTGGCACAAGGCGTTGATCGCCGCATCGGTGGGGGTGGCCGCCTCTGCGGCGTTACTCGTGACATCCTCGACCCCGGGCCAGGCTGAAGCCTCGCTGGTGGCCAACTACCGGTGCACCGGCGGCATCGCGGGCGCCGGGGTGGACCTCGAGGCCCGGATGACCCCGCAGGTCGAGGCAGGCGGGCAGATGTACGTCCGCTGGGACATGTCGTACAAGACGGACGGGCGGGAGTTCGGCTCGCCAGGCTTCTTCCCCAAAGGCTCCTCGCTGGCTCTTGAGGGCACCGTGGACATCAGCGGCGCCTGGAACGGCCGGCTCCTGCCCAGGGGCAGCAAGGACCAGCCCGAGCTGGTGCCCGGCCAGTACCTGGAACTTCCCGAGGGACTGTCCGACCAGGGCTCCATCAAGCGCTCGGGCAAGGTCCGCTTCAAGCCCGGCGCGCTGTTCGTCCGCTTCACGCCCGCCAAGGGCGAGGTGATGGTCAACAACAAGACCGACGTGGAGTACACGGGCGGCTGGGAGTGGGAGTACACCCAGGAGCAGTACAACGACCACCTCAACGACGTGCAGAAGACCAGCACGCATGGTGAGGTCGCCAAGCTCCAGTTCATCGGCACCCAGGTGGCCTACATCGGCAGGCGTGCGCCGGGACTCGGACCGATCCGCGTGCTCCTCGACGGGCATCCCGTCACCGACCCCCTGGTGGAGCTGGGCAAGGACCGCAGCGGAAAGCCCGTGATAGGCACGGAGACCCAGGTGGTCCTCTGGGAGTCGCCGAAGCTGGATTACGGCCCGCACACGATCGAGATCGTCAACGTCGAGGACAAGCCGGCCTATCTGGACGCCTTCAAGGTCACCACCGGCGAGGTGGGTGAGCCGCCGATCTACAACCAGGCCACCTGCACGCTCCTCGGCGACCCCGGTGCCATCGACGTCACCATCCCCGGCAGCACCCCGACGAACAGCCCCTCGCCGACGCCGACGGACAGCCCCACGGTCACCCCGCCCACCGACAACACCCCGACGAACAGCCCCTCACCAACGCCCACCGCGACCAACACCACGCCGAACGGCGGCTCCAACGACGGTGGCCTCGGCCACGTGATCGTGATGCCCAGCGCGACCGGCACCAGCTCCGGCTCGGCCACGCCCAAGACCACCGGGCCGACCGCGACCAAGTACTACAAGGCACAGGTGGCCAAGACGCCCAAGGGCGGCGTGGACAGCGGAGAGGCGCCGGATCGTGAGACCCGGCCGTACGGGCTGATGGCGGCACTCGTGATGGCAGGCGGAGGCGGCGGGCTGCTGCTGCGCCGGCGCAGGGCCGCGCACGCGGGAGGAGTTCTCTGATGACCGAACAGCAGAAGACACCGATGCAGCGGGCGCAGCCCGGGCTGCTGATCGCCGGGTCGCTGGGCGGCGTCGGCCTGGTCATGGTGACGCTGCTCTCGCTGGTGCCCACCATGGACGACGGCTCGGGCTCGTTGCCCGCTGCGGCGCAGGACACGCCGACGCCGGTGCAGGAGATGGCGAACGCGGGCGCGTTCGTGCTCCCGCCCACCGTGGGCCCCGGCGGCAAGAACGTCCCCCTCACCCCGGCCCGCCCCGACGCACCCCCACCCCTCGCGGCCGTCCCGGTCGTGGCCCCGATCCCCACGGCCAAGGCCAAGACCGCCCGGTCCAGGCCCACCCGCATCAAGATCCCCAAGATCAAGGTGAACGCGCCCATCGGCGCCGTCACCGTGGACAAGGCGGGCAAGCTCGGCACCCCACCCTTGACCAAGCCCGGCCAGACAGGCTGGTACCGCGACTCGCCGGTGCCCGGCGAGGTCGGCCCCGCGATCATCAACGGCCACGTGAGCACCCGCAAGGGCCCCGCCGTCTTCGACCGCCTACGCGAACTGGCCAAGGGCGACCAGATCTACGTGTACCGGTCGGACGGGAAGGTCACCCGGTTCACGGTCAGCGGGATCGAGCAGGCGAGCAAGACGTCGTTCCCGACCGCTCGGGTCTATGGGAACACCAAGGACTCTCAGCTGAGGCTCATCACCTGTGGTGGGGTCTTCAACCAGGCGGCGCACAGTTACACGGACAACATTGTTGTGTACGCGACGTTGTCGAAGAAGAAGGTTTGAGGGGTTTGGGTTGCGCCGATTTGGCGTTTTACGGGAAGTTGACAGGATCAGTTCGTAGGATCTCAACCTAACCGTGACCAACGGCTGGAATTCTGGCACGACTGTTGATACTGGCTTTGATCGGAGATGGACCCGTGCTTATGGCCCAGGCGTGGCGCCGCCTCGCCCAAAAGACGTCGGCCGTGGGGCTTATTAGCACGCTCGTCCTCTTTGTTGGCTCGGTGTTAGCCCTGTCGTCCCCGGCGCAGGCCGCCGCCGTCGATCCGCTGAAGATTACATACAAGTGCACCGGCGGCTCTCTGGCGGCCGAATCTGTCCAGGTGACGGTTACTGCACCCACCTCGGTCGAGCCTTCCAAGACGGCGTCGATCAAGTGGACGTTCCCCGCGATAGCGGCGACCAAGCCGATCGCCGCCTCGGCGTCGGTCACGACCAGCGGCGGCGACCTCACAGTGACAGGAGGCACGCCGACGCCGCTGAAGGGTAACGGCAGTGGCACGGTAACCACTGCAGTCCAGACCGGCCTGACATACACGCCGCCGGAGATGACGGCGTCGGTCAATGTGACCGCCACTACGGGTGGCAATTTGGTTCTGGCGCCGGTGACGACCGGCACTAGCTTGCTGACTATCACGGTGGCCGGCGAGGCGACCACCTGCACCTATGTGTCGGCGACACCCACAAGCATCTCGGTCCCCGTCCAAACGGGGGGTGGTGGCACCAGTGGTACCGACATCGTCGAGTATGACTGCGGCGTCGATTCCCTCACCGGGCAGGACGTCGAGATCAAGGTGGAGTTGACGATGCCGACCTCCGCCAAGGTGGGCGAGCAGTTCTCCATCAAGTGGAAGGGCACCTACACGGCGGGCAAGGAGCTGAAGGCTCCCACCACAGGACAGACGATCAGCCCGAAGATCTTCCCCTACGCGTCGCTGACCGGCATCAGCGGTCTGACTTCCGCCACGGGTGAGGGCAGCACCGGCGCGATCACCGCCGGTGGCATCATCACGCTGCCGGCGTCGACGACGATCGACCTCAAGACGACTGCCAACACCGCGGGCACCGCGACGGTGAAGCCTGGGAAGATCAACTTCGGCTCGAACGCCTCTACCGGCACCCAGCCGGCCATCGAGTGCACCGTCGAGAACGAGAGCGCGCTCAAGACCTACACGCTCACGGTGAGCAGCTCCACCGGTACCCCGACCCCCACTCCGACCCCCACCCCTACCACCACCTCGCCCAAGCCCACCAAGACCAGCACCCACACGGTGACCGTCACCCCGTCCAGCAAGAAGACCACCAAGTCCAAGACCCCCAAGGCCGGTGCCGACACGGGCGGTGGCGGTGAGATGGGGCCTGACGGGCGGTTGTTCATCCTGACCGGCACCGCGCTGATCGGGGCCGCCGCCGTAGGCGGGCTGATCATGCGTCGACGTTCTATCCGGAGTTGACGGATATGTCGGGGCACTATCCCTATGGCGGCGGCCAGCCGCCTCAGGACAAGGGCAGCACGGCGCTCAGGACCGTGCTGATCGTGGCCGCCATCGCCGGTGTCGTCACCGTCGTGGCCGGGCTGCTCATCGTGATCAAGTCCCCCGACGAATACGGCCTGGCCGCCAACCGCGACGCCCTCAACCTGCAGGCCCAGCCGAACGGGAAGGCCAGCGGGCAGCCCGAGCAGGCGCTCTTCCAGGCCGCTCCCGACGTGCCGCCGCCGCTGCCGCAGATCAACCCGGCGCCCCCCATGATGCCCTCCACGCCCGTACGGATCGTGATCAAGCGGCTGGGGATCAACGCGCCGGTCAAGTCGGTCGGGCTGGCCAAGGACGGGACGATCGAGGTGCCCCCGGGGAACGACCCCAACCTGGTCGGGTGGTACCGGAACATGTCCACCCCGGGTGAGGCGGGACCGGCCGTGATGCTCGGGCACAAGGACACCAGGACGCGCAGCGCCGTGTTCAGCCGGTTGTTCGAGATCAAGAACGGCGACACCATCGAGGTCAAGCGGCAGGACAAGACCACCGCGGTGTTCACCGTCGGCGGGGTCGAGCAGGCGAGCAAGAAGACCTTCCCGACCCAGCGGGTCTATGGGCCGCAGGAGAACGCCCAACTGCACCTGATCACCTGCGGTGGCACCTACGATCGGTCCATCGGGCACTACATGGACAACATCATCGTCTATGCGACGATGACGAGCTCCTATAGAAGCTGAGAAAGCTGAAGCGCGGAGGCGGGCTATGGGCTGGATGGCGAAGCGGAGACTGCGTACTGGCCCGACGGCGGCCCTGCCGGCGAAACCGGACCCGGCCGAGCTGCTGCGCATCGTGCGGCTCGCGGACCCGGGCGCGCGGCAGGACGGCGACGACATCGTGGCCACCGACGTGCGGGTGTGCGCGCCCGTGGAGGCCGACACCGAGCTGACCGGCGGCGAGTTGGAGAAGGTGTGGGCGGTCCGGGTGGCCGCCGAGGGACCGCTGCCGCTGGACTTCTTCGACCGCTTCCTCGCCGAGGGCCTGGCCTTCCGGCTCAAGGGGCTCTCGGTGTGCCGGGGTGAGGTGAGCGATCCGGCCGACGACCAGGAGAGCGGCCCCGCCGTCATCCTCCCGGTACGTCCCACCGCCGAGGAGCTGGCGCCCCTGCTGGAGCCGGACGAGGACGACGACTTCACCTTCACGGCGGGTGAGGTCCGGGCCGCGCTCGTACCGCAGAAGGGGCAGCCGCCGGCCGTGCAGGAGCTGCTGCCGTTCGCCACCGAGCTGACCGCGATCGAGCTGCGCGGCGACGAGCCCGCCAAGCTCGGCGCGCTGGCCCTCGAGCTGGCCGAGGCGCTGAACGGGCTGGTCGTGGACCGGTGGCGGTTCAGGGTGGACGCCGCGGAGGATCTGGTCCCGCCTGCCTGAGGCCCCGCCCAGATGAGCAGAACGTCGTTCTGTTGTAGGCTGCCCTTAGTAACCGAATAATGCTCGGTTTCAGGAGGCACTGTGGCAGAGGCGTACATCGTCGGGGCGGTCCGTACCCCGGTCGGCAAGAAAAAGGGCGGCCTTTCCACCGTCCACCCCACTGACCTGGCAGCTCATACCCTGAAGGCGCTGATCGACCGCACCGGCGTCGACCCCGCGGCGGTGGAGGACGTCATCCTGGGGTGCGTCATGCAGTTCGGCCCCCAGAGCATGGACATCGCGCGAAATGCCTGGCTGTCGGCGGGGCTGCCCGAGACCACCGCCGGTGTCACGATCGACCGGCAGTGCGGCTCCTCGCAGCAGGCGATCCACTTCGCCGCCCAGGGCGTCATGTCCGGCACCCAGGACCTGGTGGTGGCGGGCGGCGTCGAGTCGATGAGCATCGTCCCCATGGGCTCCTCGATCACGGCCGCGCTGGAGAAGGGCATGCCGTTCCCGTTCGGCGAGAAATGGGTCGAGCGGTACGGCAAGCAGGAGATCTCGCAGTTCCGCGGCGCGGAGCTGATGTGCGAGAAGTGGGGCTACACCAGGGACGTGCTCGAGCAGTACGCGCTCGAGTCCCACCAGCGGGCCGCCAAGGCCATCGCGAACGGCCACTTCAAGGACCAGATCGCTCCCGTCAACGGCGTCGAGGACGACGAGGGCCCGAGGGCCGACACCACGCTGGAGAAGATGGCCTCGCTGAAGACGCTGAAGGAGGGCGGCCAGATCACCGCCGCCACCTCCTCGCAGATCTCCGACGGCTCGGGCGCGCTGCTGATCGCCTCCGAGCAGGCGGTCAGGGACCACGGCCTGACGCCACGGGCCCGCATCCACCAGCTCGCCCTCAAGGGCGACGACCCCGTCTACATGCTGACCGCCCCGATCCCCGCCACACGGCGGGCGCTGGAGAAGGCCGGCATGTCGATCGACGACATCGACGTCGTGGAGATCAACGAGGCCTTCGCCCCGGTGCCGCTGGCCTGGACGCACGAGCTCGGCGCCGACCCCGCCAAGGTCAACCCGAACGGCGGCGCCATCGCGCTCGGACACCCGCTCGGCGGCACGGGCGCCATCCTCATGACCAAGCTGCTGCACGAGCTGGAGCGCACGGGCGGCCGGTACGGGCTGCAGACGATGTGCGAGGGCGGCGGCCAGGCCAACGTCACGATCATCGAGCGCCTCTGACGCGGACAGCCATGGCGCCCCGCCCGCCGGGGCGCCATGGTGTTCAGAGCCTCAGGCGCCGGCGCGGGTAACCGGTCATCTTCGGTCGCCGGCGAGCCGGTGCTCGAAGCCGGTCACCATGGCGGCCAGGCCCGCGTCGAACCACTGGTCGTAGAAGGCCGTGGCCGTCTCGTCAGTGGGCGCGGGTGTGCCCCCGGGCGGGGTGCCGACCTGGGCCAGCGCGTGGCCGAGTACGTACACGGCGACCGACTGCACGGCCGTGATCACGTCCTCCTGTGGGATCCCGCCGGCCTCGAAGCGGGCCAGCAGTCCGGTGAGCAGTTCCTTCCCGAGATCGACATCCACGGGGTGGGTGGCGAGCAGCGGCACGGCGTGCGGGTGCGCGAGCAGGACCCGCCGGTACGCCACCGCGAACCCCGCCAGCGCCTCCGGCCAGGCCGTCGCGGGCGCGTAGCCGGCCACGGCCTCCGCGAACAGCCGGTTGACGATCTCCGCGAGCAGTGCCTCGCGGTTGGGAACGTGGCGGTAGAGCGACATGGCCGCGACACCGAGCCGCGCGCCGAGGCGGCGCATGGTCAGCGCGTCCAGGCCCTCGGCGTCCAGGACCTCGATGGCCGCGGTCACGACACGGTCGGTGGTGAGCACCGCGGGCCGTCCCGCACGTCTCCTGCCTTCGTTCACCCGGCCAGCGTAACGACGAGCGTGGTCGCCATCATGATCAGGGACAGGACGCCCACGACCATGTGCTGGACGTCGATCACGACGTCGTGGCCCTCGGTGGGCAGGAGCTTCAGCGTGCGGCCGTAGTCCCGCTGGTAGGTCGCCCGCTGGTCGGCGGTGCTGACGCCGAAGTACGGCAGCCACCAGTTGGTGACGTGCCCGATCAGGATCAGCACGCAGAGCGCGGTGGCGGTGACGAGCGACCACGTCCGGCCCAGCGCGACGCCGGCCGCGATCAGCAGCGGGAACGGGTAGTTGATCGCGGCCGCCAGGACCCGGTGGCGGACGTTGCCGCCGGTGAGGTCGTTGAGCGGGAACATCGGCACCCATTCGGTGACGACGAGCCAGGCCAGCCATAAGAAGGGAACGACGATCGCGATCGTGTGCACGGCTGCTCCTTAATTTGTGTACCTCGTAAGCTTACACAGTACGCAAATGCGGGCCACCGCCGCAACCGTCCCCGCGAGCGCCGTCACGAGCAGCATGATCGACAGAGGCGCGGCGAAGTAGGTGAGCTGGGCCCACGTCACCGCCCGCCCGTTCATGAGGAACGAGACCAGATCCGGGTAGGCCGCCAGCACCGCCGCGGGCAGCAGCAGCGGCACCAGCCGCAGCCACGGCCAGCGCGGTCGCCTGGCCGCCCAGCGCCTGGCGCGCAGCACGCCCATGGTGCCCAGGCCCGCCGCGACCACCGCGATCGCGCCCAGCACCAGCTCGTAGAGCTGCCGGTCGCCGCCGGGCGTCTCGGGCGTCCGGCCCTCGCTCAGCGCGGCCAACCCTTCCATGATGGCGTACGTGTCGTCGGTCAGGGCGGCACCGTTGGCCATGACGGCGAAGCCGTACCCGGTCTTGGGGGAGATGGCCTCGACCGCGTTGTACGTGAACAGGTTCCCCGAATGCGTGAGCAGCCCGGTGTCCTGGTCCACGCCCCAGCCCATGCCGTAGTCCCTGGTCTTGATGGGCGTGTGCATGACGTCGAGGCTCTGCCGCTTGACCAGCGGGCGGCCGTCGCCGGTCTGAGCGATCAGCCATCGGCCCATGTCGGCGGCGGTGGTGATGACCCCGCCGGAGCCGCTGTCGTTGAGGAAGCCGGACAGCTCGGGGCGCGGGAGCCAGGCGCCGAAGATCGAGTTGTAGCCGTCGGCCGGCTTGACGACCTGGTCGCTGACGGCGCTGGACTTCATGCCGAGCGGGCCGAACACCCGCTCCCGCAGATAGTCGCCGAACCGCTGCCCGGAAGCCACCTCCACCAGCCTGGCGGCGAGGTCGTAGTTGACGTTGCAGTACTCCCAGTGGGTGCCCGGGTCGGCGCGGAGCGCGGAGCCGGACAGCCGGGAGGTGTAGTCGGCGAGCGAGGTGGCGTTCTCCACCGCGGCGATGTCGACCGTGGAGTCCGAAAGGCCGGAGGTCTGGTTCAGCAGCTGCCGTACGGTGATCTTCGCCGCCAGCGGGTCCGCCATCCTGAAGCCGGGCAGCTGCGCGGCCACCGGCCCGTCGAGCGCGATCTTGCCGCGCTCCACGAGCGTCATCACGGCCATCGCGGTGAACGACTTGCTCACCGAGGCCACCCGCATCGGGGTGTTCTGGGTGACCGCGTGGCCTTCGGAGTCGTGGCCGTACCCGGCGGCGTGCACCACCTTGCCGTTGTGGGTGACGACCACGGACAGGCCGGGCAATCCAGTGGATTCGACGGCGCCGCGCACGTAGGCGTCGATGGTGGCCGGGGTCATGGAGGGCGTCGGGGCGCTGAGGGTCGCCGCCGTGAAAAGGCTGATCAGGAAGGTGTTCACGCGAGAAACCTAAAGAGAGACCACCCCCTTCCGGATCGGCCGTCCGTCCAGTGCCGACCCTGACGAAAGTCAGGTCAGCCGCTCGGGGACGGTGTTGTGCACCTGCTGGAAGATCACCGACGTGCGGAAGCCGACGATCTCCTTGCGCTTGCTCAGCCGGTCGAGCAGGAACGAGTGCAGGTGGTCCAGATCCTGCACCGCCACGTGCAGCAGGAAGTCGTCACCGCCCGCCAGCACGAACACGCTGAGCACCTCCGGCATCGCCGCGGCCGACGACTTGAAGGCGTTGATCACCGCCCGGCTCAGCGGCCGTACCTGGACCATGACCATGGCCTGGACGCTCCGGTTGAGCGCCGCCGGGTCGATGTCGGCGTGGTAGCCGCGGATGACGCCGCGCCGGGTGAGCGCCCTGACCCGCTCGAGGCACGTGGAGGGCGCGATGCCGAGCTGACGCGCGAGCTCCCTGTTGGACTGCCGCGCATCCGTTTGGAGGAGCCGTACGATCTCCGAATCTAGTTCGTCCATGAGTGGATCCTCGCATGATCTTCCGGCCGTACGTTCGGCTCATACCTAGGCGAGCCGAATGAATGCACTAATTTCACCCGTATGACGGAACATCGCATAGGAGCGGGCCAGGGCACGGCGATGCTGGTGGGGGCGGTGCTGGGGCCGGGGATGCTGGTGCTGCCGCACCTCGCCGCCTCCGCCGCGGGGCCAGCGTCCGTGCTGGCCTGGGCGGGGCTGCTCGCGCTCAGCGTGCCCGTCGCGCTCACCTTCGCCACGCTCGGCGCCAGGTACCCCGACGGCGGCGGAGTGGCGAGCTTCGCCGGGCTGGCGTTCGGCCGGCATGCCTCCGCCGTGGTCGGCTGGTGGTTCTACGGGGCCGTCCCCATCGGCACCGTCGCGGGCGCGCTGATCGGCGGCCAGTACGTCGAGGCCACCCTGGGCATGAACGCCACCCTGGCCGCCTGCCTGATCCTGGCCGCGGCCTTCGCCGCCAACGTCGCCGGGCTGCGTACCTCGGGGCGGCTGCAGATCGGCTTCGTCGCCCTGCTCGTCGCGCTGCTGGCGACGGCCGTGATCACCGCCGCGCCGCACGCCGACCCGGCCGCTTTCACCCCCTTCGCCCCGTACGGCGCCGCGGGCGTGGCCAGCGCGGCAGGCGTGCTCATGTTCGCCTTCGTCGGCTGGGAGGCGGCCAGCCACCTGTCCGCGGAGTTCGCCGGCGGCAAGAACGGCCTGGTCAGAGCTACCGTGGTGACCCTCGTCGTGATCGCCCTGCTGTACGTGGGCGTCTCCGTCGTCTCCGTGGGCGTGCTCGGCGCCCACATGCCCGGCGTGCCGCTCACCACCATGCTGGAGATCGGCATCGGCCCGGCGGCGCGGCCGGTCACCGGGGTGGTGGCGGTGCTGCTGACCTTCGGGGCCGTCAACACCTACATCGCCGGGGCCGCCCGGCTGGGCGCCGCCCTGGCCAGGGACGGGGCGCTGCCGGGCTGGTTCGCCAGGGGAGGGTCGCCGGGCATGACGCCGTACCGGAGCCTCGGGCTGCTCGCCGTGCTGAGCGTGCCCGTGCTGGTGTGGGCGGTGGACCTGGACCTGCTCATGCGGGCCACCTCGGCGTGCCTGGCCGCCGTCACGGTCGCGGGCGTGGCCGCCGCCGTGCGGATGCTGCCCGCCGGGCGGCACAGGACCACCGCCGTCGTGGGCGCCGGACTGTCGCTGGTGGCGCTGGCGTTCTGCGGGGTCTACCTCGTGGTGCCCGCCGTGCTGGCCCTGGTGGCGCTCGGGGCGCTGAAAGCGAATGCCCGGCGTTCGTACAAATTCCGGCTATGAACCGCGCAGGTCGCTGTCAGGCGGGGCAGTACTCATAGCACAGACGGCGCATCGTCGGGAGGTGCTATGACCGAGCACGCCAAGTACGCGGAGTCAAGAGAGGTCGGCGAGCAGGCCCGCGAGAAGGAGTGGACGCGGCCCAGCTTCGCCAAGCAGCTCTTCCTCGGCGACTTCCGGCTGGATCTGGTGTACCCCGTGCCGTCCCTGTCCGACGAGGCGGCCAGGCGAGGTGAGGAGTTCGTCAGGGCGGTGCGGCGCTACCTCGACGCGAGCGTCGATCCGGCGCTCATCGAGCGGACCGCGCAGGTGCCCGACGAGGTGGTCAAGGGCCTGGCGGCGCTCGGCGCGTTCGGGATCACGATCAGCGAGGAGTACGGCGGCCTCGGCCTTCCCTACCTGTACTACTGCCGCGCTCTCATGCTCGTCGGCTCGTACTGCCCGGCGCTGGCCACGCTGCTGTCGGCGCACCAGTCGATCGGGGTGCCGCAGCCGCTCAAGCTGTTCGGCACCGAGGAGCAGAAGCGGGAGTTCCTGCCGAGATGCGCGCGGGGCGAGATCTCCGCCTTCCTGCTGACCGAGCCCGACGTCGGCTCCGACCCGGCCCGCCTGTCCACCACCGCGGTCCGCGACGGCGACGACTACGTGATCGACGGTGTCAAGCTGTGGACGACGAACGGCGTCGTCGCCGACCTGCTCGTGGTCATGGCCAGGACCGGTAAGACGATCAGTGCGTTCGTGGTGGAGGCCGACTCTCCCGGCATCACGGTCAAGCGGCGCAACGGCTTCATGGGGCTGCGCGGCATCGAGAACGGGGTCACCGAGTTCACCCAGGTCAGGGTGCCTGCCAAGAACATGGTCGGGCGCGAGGGTCAGGGGCTGAAGATCGCCCTCACCACGCTCAACACCGGTCGCCTGTCGCTCCCTGCCACTTGTGCGGGCAACGCCAAGTGGGCCGTCAAGATCGCCCGCGAGTGGGGCAACGAGCGCGTGCAGTGGGGGCGCAAGGTCGGCCGGCACGAGGCCGTGGCCACGAAGATCTCCTTCATCGCGGCCACCGCGTACGCGCTCGAAGCCGTCAGCGAGCTCACCAGCCGCCTGGCCGACGACCAGCGCAACGACATCAGGATCGAGGCGGCGCTGGCCAAGCTCTATTCGTCGGAGATGTCGTACCAGGCGCTCGACGAACTGGTCCAGATGAGGGGCGGCCGCGGCTACGAGACCGCCGAGTCGCTCGTGGCGCGCGGCGAGCGCGGCGTGCCCGCCGAGCAGATGCTGCGCGACTCCCGCATCAACCGCATCTTCGAGGGCTCCTCGGAGATCATGCGCCTGATGATCACGCGCGAGGCGGTGGACGCGCACCTGTCGGCCGCGGGTGAGCTGGTCAACCCGGAGGCATCGCGCCAGGAACGCGCCCAGGCCCTGCGCAGGGCCAGCCGCTTCTACGCCAAGTGGCTGCCCACGCTGGTGGCCGGCACCGGCAACCTGCCCACGTCGTACGGCGACTTCGGCCCGCTCGCCCAGCACCTGCGCTTCGTGGAGCGGACCAGCAGGAAGCTGGCCAGGTCCACCTTCTACGGCATGTCCCGCTGGCAGGGCAGGCTGGAGCACAAGCAGTCGTTCCTCGGCCGGATCGTGGACATCGGGGCCGAGCTGTTCGCCATGACGGCCGCCTGCGTCAAGGCGGAGGAGGACTCCGCGGACCTGGGACGCCGGCCGTACGAGCTGGCCGACACCTTCTGCCACCAGGCAAGACAGCGCGTGGACTCGCTGTTCGACCGGCTCTGGGACAACACCGACGCGGGCGACGTGCGGCTGGCCGAGTACGTCCTCGAAGGCCGCTACGGCTTCCTCGAGGAGGGCATCCTCGACCCGTCCATCGAGGGCCCGTGGATCGGCACGCCGGAGGGCGGGGAGAGCGTGCGGAGAAAGATCCTCTGACGCCCGGTCTAGACCGGTTGTGAGGTTTCTGGGTCTCTGATGTTTTCAAACTGATACGAGCCGGTATAGACCGGCTCCGTGAGCCAGGCTTACGCTGGCGCAAACGCGTCGGGCCGCGTGCTCGCGCGCCTCATCCCCCAGGGCGGGGTCGTCAGCTGGTACGGACCAGCGACCCGCCCGGCGAGAAGGCGGTATCTCCAGTGAACATGAAGCTTGTGGGCGGCGCCGCTCTCGGCCTTGCCACGATGCTGGTCCTGACCGGCTGCGGATCGGGCGGCTCCGGTGGCTCGGGCGGTTCCGGTGGCGACGACAAGGCGGCGGGCGGCGGGCAGGTCACGCTGAAGATGGTCGCCGCCGACTACGGCGACGGCCCCGGCAAGCCGAACTCGGGTGAGACGTTCTGGAAGGGCGTCACCGACGAGTTCACCAAGGCCAACCCGAACATCAAGGTCGACGTCCAGGTCATCAACTGGAACGACATCGACAAGCAGGTCGCCACCATGGTCCAGAACGGCCAGGTGCCCGACATCCTGCAGACCGGCGACTACTCCGGCTTCGTCAAGGACGGGCTGCTCTACAAGGTGGACGAGGTGCTGTCGCCGAACGTCTCCGGCGACATGCTGCAGAAGTTCGCCGAGTTCGGCAAGGTCGACGGCACCGCGTACGGCATCCCGTTCGTCTCCTCCGCCCGCGCCCTGTTCTACAACAAGGACCTGTTCCAGAAGGCCGGCATCGCCGAGCCGCCGAAGACGTGGGACGAGCTCAAGGCCGACGCCGAGAAGCTGAAGAAGGCCGGCGTCACGCAGCCGTTCGGCCTGCCGCTGGGCCAGGAGGAGGCCCAGGGCGAGTCGTTCCTGTGGATGCTCGGCAACGGCGGCGGCTACAAGGACGCCTCCGGCAAGTGGGCGATCAACTCGCCGCAGAACGTCGAGACGTTCACGTACATGAAGGGCCTGGTCGACGCGGGCCTGACCACCCCCAACCCGGGCACCAAGGACCGTAAGACGGTCTGGGAGGACTTCGGCGCGGGCAAGGTCGGCATGGTGAACGGCGGCCCGATGTCCATCCCGATCTTCGACGCGGCCGGGCTGAAGAACTACGGCGTCGCACCCATCCCCGGCAAGGCGGGACCGCTCGACACCACGCTCGGCGTCATGGACTGGATCATGGCGTTCAACAAGAACGGCCACGCCGCCGAGATCAAGAAGTTCTTCGACTTCTTCTACACCGGCAGCGCCGCGCAGAAGATCTCCGACACCTACAAGCTGCTGCCTGTCACCAACGGCGGCATCAAGAAGCTCGAGGGCGACGAGAAGCTCAAGCCGTTCCTCGACGCGCTGCCGAACGCCAGCTTCTACCCCTTCCAGGACCCCAAGTGGGCCGAGGTGAACCCGGCGATCAAGCAGACCATCGGCGGGGCCGTCAAGGACGACCCGGCCAAGGTCCTCGGTGAGCTCCAGAAGACCGCCGAATCGGCCGGCTGATCGATCGGGGGCCCGTGCGGCCGGCGCTGTCACCGGTGCCGGCCGCACCGTCTTGGAAGGTTGCTCATGAGAAGGTTGCGCGTCCTCGAGCCACTCGCGTGGGTCGGGCCCGCCGTGGTGCTGATCGCGCTGGTCGTGCTCTGGCCTGTGATCGAGATGATCAGGTCGTCGTTCCTCAAGATCAGCCGCTTCGGCGTGGTCCAGGGGAGCAACGGGCTCGCGAACTACGACAAGCTGTTCGGCGAGAAGGACTTCGCCGACATCATGGTCCGCAGCGTGGTCTGGGTGGTCGCGGTCGTCGCGTTCACCGTGCTGATCTCGCTGGCCCTCGCCCAGCTGTTCAACCAGCGCTTCCCGCTGCGCAAGGTGGCCCGGTGGGCGCTGATCGCGCCGTGGGCCGCGTCCGTGCTGATGACGGCGATCATCTTCAAGTGGATGCTCGACCCCGAGGTCGGCGTGATCAACCAGGTCCGGCTGAAGCTGGGGCTGATCGACGCGATGGGCGGGGCCTCGGCCGACCAGCTCGGCGACGCCTCCACCGCGATGCCGTGGCTGGTGTTCGTGGCCGTCTTCGTGTCGGTGCCGTTCACCACGTACGCGCTGCTGGCCGGGCTGGCGACGATCCCCGCCGACGTCTATGAGGCGGCCAAGATGGACGGAGCCACTCGGTTCCGGACGTACTGGTCGATCACGCTGCCACTGCTGCGGCCCGCGCTCACCGTGGCGGCGCTCATCAATGTCATGAACGTCTTCAACAGCTTCCCGATCATCTGGGCCATGACGCGCGGCCAGCCTGGTTACTCCACGGCCACCTCGACGGTTCTCATGTACATCCTCAAGGGCTCGAACATCGGCGAGTCGGCGGCCATGTCCGTCGTCAACTTCGGCATGGTGATCATCCTGACCGCGATCTTCCTCAAGGTCTCCCGCTGGAACAAGGAGGTGGCGTGATGGCGATCAAGACCCTGCCGTCGCAGGCCACCCGGCCGCGGCAGCACGTCAGGCCGGCGGCGCGGCGCACGATGCCGAAGCTCAAGACCGTGCTCGTCGCGGCCGCCGCGTACGTCGTCGCGTTCGTCTTCCTGTTCCCGTACGTGGTGATGTTGCTCACCTCGCTGCGCTCGCAGGAGTCGCTGCGCGAGGTGTCGTTCTGGCCGAAGGAGTGGGTGTGGTCGAACCTCGCCAACTTCTGGACCAGCGGCCTGGCCGGCAACCTGTGGGTGACGCTCAAGGTCGCCGGCGGCTCGACCGTGCTGGTGCTCCTGGTGGCGCTGCCGGCCGCGTACTACTCGGCCAGGCACAACTTCAGGGGGCGCACGGCGTTCCTGATCCTCGTGCTGATCACCCAGATGTTCCAGCCCACGGCCATGCTGGTCGGCATCTACCGCGAGTTCTTCCAGTTCGGGCTGGACTCGACCTGGTCGCTGATCCTCGTGAACGGCGGGTTCAACCTGGCGTTCGCGGTGTGGATCCTGAACGCGTACTTCGCCTCGATCCCGCGCGAGCTCGAGGAGGCGGCGTTCATCGACGGGAACGGGCGCTTCGGGGCGCTGTTCAGGATCACGCTGCCGCTGGCCATGCCCGGCGTCATCACGGCGCTGATCTTCACCTTCATCGCCGCGTGGAACGAGTTCGTGGTCGCCTCGACCCTGGCCACGACGCCGGAGAACCAGCCGCTCACGGTGGCGCTCAACTCGTTCATCGGTCAGTACCAGGTGGACTGGCAGAACCTGTTCGCCGGGTCGGTGATCGCCACCATCCCCGTGATCATCCTCTTCGCGCTGATCGAGCGAAAAGTGGTGGGCGGCCTCACGGCCGGGTCCATCAAGTAGCGCCTACGCCTTGGGCTGGGGCACCCGTGCCACGCAGAAGACCGTCTGGCCGAACGGTGGCCTGATGAACCGCTCGATGAAGCGGGTCGTCGGGACCACCGTGCGGTCGTAGATCTTGACCAGGCGCGGGTCGGGGTAGCCGACGCCGCCCCGGCGCACGGCCGCCCACCAGGCGATGCCGCCCAGGAAGTTGATCGGCTTGAGCACCTCGATGTCGAGGCCCGCCCTGGCGACCGTCGCGCCCAGCGTCTTGGGCGTGTAGCGCTGGACATGGCCGACCTTGCGGTCGAAGTCTCCGTAGAGCTGCATGTAGCCCGGCACCCAGATGATGATCCGCCCGCCCGGCAGCGTGACGCGGGCCAGCGAGCGCAGCGCCTCCGCGTCGTCCTCGATGTGCTCCAGGACGTTCATCATGACGACGGTGTCGACCTTGTCCTCGAGCGGGATGTCGGTGGGCAGGCCGAACTGCAGGACGCTGATGTCGTCGCGATCCGCGAAGCGCTTGCCCAGCTGCTCGACGCAGTAGGGGTCGAAGTCGCTCACGACGAGTCTGTCGAGGCGCGGCAGGAACTGCTCCGCGAAGTGGCCGAGGCCCGAGCCGATCTCCAGCATCGAACGGCCGACATGCGGGGCGACCATGTCGAACTCGTACTGCCGATAGTTCTTGGCCTCGTCGCCACCCAGGTGGTTCTCCAAGGCCTCGTCACCGGCGGCCGGTTGTACTACACGGTCATACCCAGAAGACATTGTCCAGTTCCTTCAAGGGAGCTCATGGATTGCCCGAGTCTAATGCCCCGATCACCGGTGAGGGTCACCTGATGCGTGAAAGACCCTTCCGCGAGGCCCCTCGGATGGGGTGAAATCTGACTCGTCATGGAGGACGACGAGGCGATCGAGCGCTCGCTCACCGGTGACCTGGCCGCCTATGAGGTGCTGGTCGCCCGCTACAGCGCGCTCGCCCACCGTACCGCTTCCATGCTCGGGGCGGGGGACGAAGCCGAGGACGTCGTGCAGGAGGCGTTCGTCAAGGCGTTCCGGCACCTGGGAAGTTTCCGCAGGGACGCGCCCTTCCGCCCGTGGCTGCTGCGGATCGTGGCCAACGAGACCCACAACCTGACCCGGTCGCGGGGCCGCCGCTCCGAGCTGACGCTGCGGCTGGGCGCCACGGCCTCCGTGGCCGCGCCCGACGACCCGGAGGGCGCGGCGGTGGCCACCGACCGGCGCTCCCGCCTGCTGGAGGCGGTACGGCGGCTGCCAGATCGGGAACGCCAGGCCGTCGTGTGCCGGTACTTCTTACAGCTGAGCGAGGCGGAGACGGCGCAGGTGCTCGACTGGCCCGTCGGCACCGTCAAGTCCAGTACGCATCGGGGGCTGGCCCGGCTGAGGGAGGAGGTGGGCAATGAACTCGCGTGAGCCTTTCGACGACCTGGAGGCCGAACTCCTGGCGCTCGGGGACCTCCTGGACGTCCCCAACCCGCCGCCTGCCGACGTGGCCTCCGCCGTCCGCGCCCGCCTCGAAGAACCCGACCCCGCGCACGGAGCAGATCCCATCCCCGTCCGCCCACACACTCCGGCGCGGCGGCCTCGGCGGGCGAGATGGAAGATCGTCACGGCCGTCGTCCTCGTCGTCATCGCCATCACGGCGGCCACCCCCCAGGGCAGGGCGGCCGTGGTGCGGATCCTGCGTTTCGCCGGGATCGAGCTCCAGGTCGGCGAGACCACCCCGCCGCCGGTCACCACCACGGCGCCCATGCCGGGTGAGCACACCGTGCCGCCGGGCAGGGTCAGCGGCCAGGTGAAGTTCCAGGTCAAGACGGTGAAGGCGCTCGGCGACCCGAGGAGTGTCACGGTCGCCGACAACGGCAGGGTCGTGTCGATGTTCTGGCCGAACGGCGTCCGGCTCGACCAGTTCGACGGCACCCTGGACCCGGTGTTCTTCAAGAAGCTCGGCCCGCCGTGGCCCGACTACGCCAGGGTCGGCCCGTACCAAGCCTGGTGGGTCCCCGGAAAGCACCCCCTCGGCTACATCCTGCGCCAGGACGGCACCGAGGTCCCCCTGCGCCAGGCCGGACCCACCCTCATCTGGCAGCAGGACACGCTGAACTACCGCCTGGAGGGCCTCAGGACCAAGGAAGAGGCCATCCGCGTCGCCACGTCACTCCAGTGAGCCCGTCAGCCAGTCGTCCACACCCTTGAGCAGCTCCTTGCGCACCGGATCGGGGGCCGCGGACGACCGGATGGACTGGCGGGCCAGCTCGGCCAGCTCCGCGTCGCTGAAGCCGTAAACCTCCCGAGCCAGCTCGTACTGCCGCAACAGCCGCGCGCCGAAGAGCAACGGGTCGTCGGCCCCCAGCGCGAGCGGCACCCCCGCGTCGAACAGCCGCCGCACCGGCACGTCGGCGGGCTCCTCGGCCACCCCCAGCCCGACGTTGGAGGTGGGGCAGACCTCGCAGCAGATCTGCCGGTCGGCCAGCCGCTCCATCAGCCGTTCGTCCTCCGCCGCCCGCACGCCGTGCCCGACGCGGTCGGCTCCCAGGTCGTCCACGCACTGCGCCACGCTCCGCGGCCCCATCAGCTCGCCGCCGTGCGGCAGGGCCAGCAGTCCGCCGCGCTTGGCGATCCTGAACGCCCGCTCGAAGTCCCTGGCCGCGCCCCGCCGCTCGTCGTTGGAGAGCCCGAACCCCACCACGCCCTTGCCGGCGTACTGGGTGGCGAGCCTGGCCAGGGTGTTGGCGTCGAGCGGATGGCGGGTCCTGTTGGCCGCCACGATCACCGCCATCCCGATCCCCGCGTGCTCTGCCGCCTGGCGCACCGCGTCCAGCGTCAGCTCCAGCGTGGCCGTCAGCCCGCCGAAGCGCTGCGCGTACCCCGACGGGTCCACCTGGATCTCCAGCCACCGTGACCCGGCCGCCGCCTCGTCCTCGGCCGTCTCGCGCAGCAGCCGGTAGACGTGCTCGGGCCGGGTCAGCACGGACCTGGCGATGTCGTACAGCCGCTGGAACCTGAACCACCCTCGCTCGTCGGTGGCCCGCAACTTGGGCGGCCAGTCGTCCTCCAGCGCGTCGGGCAGGTGCAGACCCTGGTCCCTGGCCAGCTCGATCAGCGTGGAATGCCGCATCGATCCGGTGAAGTGCAGGTGAAGGTGGGCCTTGGGTAGCGCGATCAGGGGCCTTGCCATTTGCATATCTTGCCACTCAACCTCGGGCGGGACTCGCGCGTTGGGGAGGGCGAAAGGGGACCCTCACTCATGTCAGATGACGACGAAGCGGCGTTCGACGAGTTTCTCGCCGCTCGGAGCACGTCGCTGCTGCGTACCGCGATCCTGGTCTGCGGAGCGACGAGGCACGACGCCGAGGACCTGGTCCAGCACGCGCTGGAGAAGGTCTACCGGCACTGGCCGCGGATCAGGGGCGACAACCCCGAGGCGTACGCGAGGAAGATCGTCGTCAACGCGGCGATCAGCAGGGCGCGGCGGCGGAAGATCGTCCAGGAGATCACCTTCGCCCGCCCGCCGGACACCGCCGCCGACTCTCCCGACCTCGACCTGCGCGACACGCTCATCCAGGAGCTGCGCAGGCTGCCGCCCCGCATGCGGGCCGTTCTCGTCCTGCGCTACTGGGAGGACCAGAGCGAGGAGAGCACCGCGACCCTGCTCGGCTGCTCGGTAGGGACCGTGAAGAGCCAGGCGGCACGGGGGCTCGCCAGGATCCGCGAAAACCTGAATCTCGCTAAGGAAGTGATCGGATGAGGATCGAGAACGACCTCGCGGACGCCATGACGGCGCACGTCGCCGACGTACAGGCCCCGCCGGACCTGGGCCGGTCCGTACGGCGCCGCCACCGCTCCCGCGCGGTCCGGTTCCGCGTGGCGGGCGCCGCGCTCGTCACGGCGGCGCTGGCGGTGGCCGTGCCCGTGACGCTGAACTCGGCCGAACTCGCGGGCACCGCGAACACCGCCAGCGGCCGAGGCCAGTCCGTGGTGGAGACCGGCAGTGTCACCGTTCCGAGGGTGACGGGCGAGCGCGCCGCCGAGGCGATCTACGAACTCCGCAACGTCGGCCTGAGGGTCGACAGCGTCGCAACCGAGATGAGGAACGGCTTTGTCCGTAGCCAGAGCCCAGGGGCGGGCGAGAAGGTCGGCCCCCGCTCCCATGTCGAGATCGGTGTCGAACCGCCGCCGCAGGACCTCGGCGACCTGGGCGACGGGCGGAAGTTCGGCGCCGTCCGCGTGGGTTACCTGCCGGACGGGTTCACATGGGGCAGGTGGTCGGGCAAGGACTGGCTCGGGGCCGGCTACGCGACGGGTTTCGACAAGCCGGCAGCCGACGACGAGACCTACTGGATCGAGGTGATGGTGTACGAGGGCGTGGCCGTCAAGGGCGTCTACACCGGTTTCCCCAGGACGGGGGCACAAATCGTGGACGTCAACGGCAAGGAGGGGCGACTGGCCAACCTCAGCGAAGCGGGCGAGGTCGAACCGTTCTTCACGGACAAGAGCACGCTCACGATGGCCTGGAAACTCCGCGACGACCTGGCCGTCAAGCTGCGGGTCAGCCCCGACTACGAGATAGCGGTCGGCAACCGTGTCCATACCGAGCTGAAGAAGATCGCGAGGGGCATCCGGGCGATCAACTGAACCCTCGCGGTACGGACGGGGCCGAACGGGGGATCAACCAGGCATGATCCCTGAGGATCCCGGCGGCATCGGGGAGGGGCGGCGTGCGGCGCTCGCGGCGCTGGCGTTCGGGGTGGCGGCCGGCATCATCTACCTGCTCTTCTCCTCCGGCTTCGGGCGCCCACGGCCCGCCGCCGTGGCCGCCGCCGTCCCCGTACGGACCCCGCCGGAGGCCGGCCTCGCGGTCGTCTCCCACGATTTCTGGCTCACCTACCTGCCCGCCGGGCTGGCGCGCAGCGGCGGGGGAGCGATCGGGGTGGCGGGGGCGTGGGCCAGGTTCGGCTCGGGCGACCGGTTCGTGGAGGCCAGGATCGAGCCCGCCCCCGACTGGGCGAGCTACCGCAGGCAGGTCGCGGACGCCCGTGCCACCACCGTGCGCGGCAGGCCCGCCGTGGCGGGCAGGCATCCGGGAGGCGGCCTGCTGATCGTCTGGCTGGAACGCGCGGGCACAGGCGCGTGGGTCCGGGTCAGCGAGCCGCTCGGCCGCGAACTGGTCGCGATTGCCGCTTCCGCCAGAGGTCCTGTAGGAGACTAGGAGCCTTTCCGTGCGTTTCTTGGGGGGTCCGATGCGGTGTCTGGCAGCGGTGCTCCTCGTGTTCGCGCTGGCGGGGTGCGGCAGTGGCGACACGCCCGTGGCCGAGCCCGAGTCCCACGCCATGCCGCCGCCCACGCCCGTACCGCACGAGGGTCGCACGCTGGCCTGCGGGCCGACCGACGTGCGGCTGCCGGCGATGCGGGAGGGGCTGACCAGGAGGGGTTCGTTCGCCCGTCTGGAGTCGCTCACCAGGCGGCTCGAGGTCAGCGGCCTGATCTGGCGGGAGAACGACGAGGAGCTGTACGTCGGCGTCGTCTGCGGGGTGCGGACGGCCGAGCAGTTCGCCACGCTGGTCGCCAGGTCGACGCTGACGGTGTACAAGGGCAGGCCGGCACTGCGCTGGAACACGCGTACCGGCCTGCGTAACTTCATGTGGCTGGAGCGGCCGGGCACCGCCGTCTACATCGGCGCGACGCCCGGCCTGACCGGCGAGATCAGGCGGATCGCCGCCAGGGTCGCCCTCAGCCCCGCGCCCTGACGGCCGCCACGGGCCTCAGCGAGCCTCCGACAGCAGCTTGCCCATGCGGCTGACGCCCTCGACCAGGTCGTCGTCGCCCAGCGCGTACGACAGCCGGAAGTAACCAGGCGTGCCGAACGCCTCTCCCGGCACCACCGCCACCTCGGCCTCCTCGAGGATCAGCTCGGCCAGCTCGCTCGACGAACGCGGCCGCTTGCCGCGCAGCTCCTTGCCGATCAGTTCCTTGACCGAGGGATACGCGTAGAACGCCCCCTTCGGCTCCGGGCAGAACACGCCCGGGATCTCGTTGAGCATCCTGACGATCGTCTGGCGGCGCCGGTCGAACGCCGCACGCATCTCCGCCACCGCCGACAGGTCGCCGGAAACGGCGGCCAGCGCGGCCATCTGCGAGACGTTCGCGACATTCGAGGTGGCGTGGGACTGCAGGTTGGTGGCGGCCTTGACCACGTCGGACGGGCCGATCAGCCAGCCCACGCGCCAGCCGGTCATCGCGTACGTCTTGGCCACGCCGTTGAGGATCACGACCCGGTCGCCCAACTCGGGGACGGCCGTGGCGATGCTGGTGAACTCGGCGCCGCCGTAGACGAGGTGCTCGTAGATCTCGTCGGTGACCACCCACAGGCCGTGCTCGGCGGCCCAGCGGCCGATCGCCTCCGTCTCCTCGCGGGAGTAGACGGCGCCCGTCGGGTTGGACGGCGAGACGAACAGCAGGACCTTCGTGCGCTCGGTGCGCGCGGCCTCGAGCTGCTCGACACTCGCCAGGTAGCCGGTGGACTCGTCGGCCACGACGTCGACCTGCACGCCGCCGGCCAGCTTGACCGCCTCGGGGTAGGTGGTCCAGTACGGGGCCACGACCAGGACCTCGTCGCCCGGGTCGAGCAGCGTCGCGAACACCTCGTAGACCGCCTGCTTGCCGCCGTTGGTGACCAGCACCTGCGACGCCTCGACGGCGTACCCCGAATCGCGCCGCGTCTTGTCGGCGATGGCCTGCTTGAGCTCGGGCAGGCCGCCCGCCGGCGTGTACTTGTGGAAGCGGGGCTCGCGCGCCGCCTGGATCGCCGCCTCGACGATGTAGCCGGGCGTCGGGAAGTCGGGCTCGCCCGCGCCGAAGCCGATGACGGGACGGCCCTCCGCCTTCATCGCCTTGGCCTTGGCGTCCACGGCGAGCGTGGCGGACTCGGAAATCGCGGAAATTCTTGCGGAGATACGAGGTCGGGTGGACATGCGTCCATGCTCCCACGCGACCGTTGCGCGGTCGTGACCTGGGCGATGGGTATTCGGTTCGACGTGCCGGGCAATCCCCCGTATGCTTTCGGCTGGTCCTTCCGCACAGCATGTCGGCGAGCGGTTCGGTCCGGGCAGTGGGTCGATCAGGGTAGTCTGGTCTAACGACATAGGGCACTGGCGCAATTGGTAGCGCACCGGTCTCCAAAACCGGCGGTTGGGGGTTCGAGTCCCTCGTGCCCTGCGAGTGCGGTCCGCGCAATAATGGGCGTGTAAGCGCGCCGCAAAACTGCGTTGGATACGACAGATTTCGGGTGAGGACTGTGGCGATCGACACGCGCGGCGAGACCGCAGGCAAGCCGAGTGGCGAGAAGAAGACACGCACTTCACCTGCCCTTTTCTACCGGCAGGTCGTCAACGAGCTTCGCAAGGTCATCTGGCCGACACGCAAGGACCTCATCACCTATACCACGGTCGTCCTGGTATTCGTTCTGATCATGGTCGGGATCGTGTACGGGTTTGACACCGCGCTGGGATGGGTGATCCTCAAGGTCTTCGGCGGCGGCTGATCCAGCCGTCAGTCGGTGTCGCTTGACGGGATCGCCATCCGATACGAGCCGAATCGCGAAGAGACGAAAGAGGAAGAGTCACCGTGTCCGATCCTTCAGTTCCGGCGGACGAGTCCCGCGAGGAGTGGGGCGACGAGCTGGAAGAGGCCACTGAGGAGGCCGCCGAGTCGGCGCTCCAGGAGGCCGAGGTCGCGGAGAGCGACGAGGCAGCCGATGTCGAGGCTTCCGCCGTCGAAGACGGTGAGATTCTTCCTGACGTCGACCCCGTCGAGGAGTTCAAGAGCTCGCTTCGCGGCCTTCCCGGCGAGTGGTACGTCATTCACTCCTACGCCGGTTACGAGAACCGCGTGAAGTCCAACATCGAGAGCCGCAACGTCTCGCTCAACATGGAGGACTACATCTACCAGGTCGAGGTGCCGACGCACACCGTCCAGGAGTTCAAGAGCGGCAAGAAGGTGCCGGTCAAGGAGCGCGTGCTGCCCGGCTACGTGCTGGTGCGCATGGAGCTCACCGACGAGTCCTGGGCCGCCGTGCGTAACACGCCCGGCGTGACCGGCTTCGTCGGCCTGTCCAACAAGCCGAGCCCGCTCAGCCTCGACGAGGTCGCCAAGCTGCTGGCGCCCGAGCCGACCGAGGAGACCAAGAAGGCCGCGGCCAAGACGGCCACGGGCCCGGCGGTCGAGTTCGAGATCGGCGAGTCCGTCACGGTCATGGACGGCCCGTTCGCGACGCTGCCCGCCTCGGTGAGCGAGATCAGCCCCGAGTCGCAGAAGCTCAAGGTGCTCGTCTCGATCTTCGGTCGCGAGACTCCGGTCGAGCTCTCGTTCAACCAGGTCTCGAAGATCTAGGACGATCACATACACTTAGACGTTCGGTCGGCCGCCTGTCGCTTTTGGCTGGGCGGCCTCCGACATGTCAGGGCCGCAATCCGCGGTCCTGACAGGCATCGCAATCAGGACCCGGAGAAGGACAAATGCCTCCGAAGAAGAAGATCGCCGCGTTGGTGAAGGTCCAGCTCCCCGCTGGCCAGGCCACCCCGGCGCCGCCGGTGGGTACCGCGCTCGGTCCCCACGGCGTCAACATCATGGACTTCGTCAAGCAGTACAACGCTGCGACGGAGGCCCAGCGGGGCAACATCATCCCCGTTGAGATCACCATTTTCGAGGACCGCAGCTTCACCTTCATCACGAAGACGCCGCCGGCGCCGGAGCTGATCAAGAAGGCCCTCGGTCTCGACAAGGGCAGCGCGGTCCCGCACCGCGACAAGGTGGGCAAGCTCAGCCGCGAGCAGCTGCGCAGCATCGCCGAGACGAAGATGCCCGACCTCAACGCCAACGACATCGAGGCGGCCGAGAAGATCATCGCCGGCACCGCCCGGTCGATGGGCATCACCGTCGCCGAGTAACACCCTTTCCCAGACATCGTGGGAGGGCCCTCGGGCCCGCAGACCACTAGGAGTCAAAGCAATGAAGCGCAGCAAGGCGCACAAGGACGCGGCCGCCAAGGTCGACCGCGACAAGCTCTACACGCCCGTCGAGGCCGCGAAGCTGGCCAAGGAGACGTCGACCACCAAGTTCGACGCCACCGTGGAGGTCGCGCTGCGGCTGGGCGTCGACCCTCGCAAGGCCGACCAGATCGTGCGCGGCACGGTCAACCTCCCGCACGGCACCGGCAAGACCGCCCGGGTCCTGGTCTTCGCGACCGGTGACCGTGCCGAGGCAGCCCGCGAGGCGGGCGCCGACATCGTCGGCGCCGACGAGCTGATCGACGAGATCTCCAAGGGCAACCGGCTCAACGAGTTCGACGCCGTGGTGGCCACGCCCGACCTGATGGGCAAGGTGGGTCGCCTGGGCCGCGTGCTCGGTCCGCGCGGTCTCATGCCCAACCCCAAGACCGGCACGGTGACGCCCGACGTCGCCAAGGCCGTGACGGAGATCAAGGGCGGCAAGATCGAGTTCCGCACCGACCGCCAGGCCAACCTGCACTTCATCATCGGCAAGACGTCGTTCCCCGAGCGCCAGCTCATCGAGAACTACGCCGCCGCCCTTGACGAGGTGCTGCGTCTCAAGCCGTCCGCGGCCAAGGGGCGTTACCTGAAGAAGGTCACGTTCTCCACGACGATGGGCCCGGGCGTCCCGGTCGACCCCAACGTCACCCGTGGCCTCACCGCTGAGCTCGAGGCCTGACCTCTCTTTGCGAAAAGAGCCCCGCCCGGTTCCCGGGCGGGGCTCTTGCGTGTCCTGGGCTTCCGCGGCGTCAGGCCGGGTTGTGCAGGGAATGTGTGAAGTGTGTGGGGGAGAACCCTGGGTTTTCCCCTAATTGTGCGGGGAAGTCGCTACAGCGGCGAAACCTAAAAGTAGGGTCAAGACATGCTGAAGCGCACGATAAGTCTCACCGCGGCCAGTGCCGCGCTCGTCGTAGCGGCGGTTGCCGGGTGCGGATCGAACGCACAGCCCATCCAGGTCAACCTGGCCGCCTCAGAGGTGCTCGCGCAGGCCGCGCAGAAGACCGCAGAGGTCACCAGCTACACCGTCGACGCCGTCGTCAACGTCACGCAGCCTCAGGAGGGCAACGGCAAGGTGCAGGGGCGCATGCTCTACCAGAGCAAGCCCCAGCTCGCCGTGGACCTCACCCTGGACACCGTGGACATGGGCGGGAAGAGCCTGCCGGGCGGCGTGCACGCCGTTCTGCAGGGCGACACCGTCTACGTCAAGGTCGAGGCGCTCAAGGACCTCCTCGGGGCCACCAAGCCGTGGATCAAGGTGCCGCTCAGCGAGATGGGCGACTCCGGCCAGGTGAACCAGTACCTGAGCCAGATCCAGCAGTTCGACCTCGGCAATGTGACCAAGCTCGTCACGGCCTCCAAGGACGTCAAGTCGGCCGGCAACGAGAGCGTCAACGGTGAGGACACCACGCACTACACCGGCACGTTCCCCGTCGACGCGGCCGTGCAGCTGCTGCCCGCCGACAAGCAGGAGCAGGCCCGTACGAACCTGGCCGAGCTCAAGGACGTCAAGTTCGACATCTGGGTGGCCGCCGACGGCCTGCCGCGCAAGCTCGTGCTGAACGGCTCCAAGGAAGGCGCCACGCTCGACGCCACCCTGCTCTTCAAGGGCTTCAACCAGCCGGTCACGATCGAGGCCCCGCCCGCCGACCAGGTGGGAGAGCTGCCCAAGGGCACGACCAACTGAGAACGATTTGGAAACTCGGCGGCCAGCACGTACTCTGGTCGTTGCCGAAGACCGCCGGTCGTCGTCAGGTGCCTCAAATGCCTGGCGACCGAAGGATCCACGTCATGTGGACGGCCTGCGCAGGTGTGATGCGAGTTTCCCATATGGTCTGATCCATGTGTGAGCCCCGTGCGCCCCTGCGCCGGGGCTGTTCTCATTTCTGGGCCTTCGCCGGTGGCACATCTGGAAGGAGGCCCATGGCGAGGGCGGATAAGGCGACAGCGGTTGCCGAGCTCAAGAGCGAGTTCGAAGGCAGCAGCGCCGCCGTTCTGACCGAGTACCGCGGTCTCACCGTCGCGCAGCTCAAGGAGCTGCGCACCTCTCTCGGTGAGAATGCGAAGTTCGCCGTGGCGAAGAACACCCTGACCAAGATCGCCGCCAATGAGGCAGGCGTGACGGGTCTGGACGACCTGCTGCTCGGCCCGACCGCCGTCGCCTTCGTCAAGGGCGACGTCGTCGAGGCGGCCAAGGGTCTGCGTGACTTCGCCAAGGCCAATCCCCTTCTGGTGATCAAGGGCGGTGTCCTCGAGGGCAAGACGCTCGACGCCACCGAGATCACCAAGCTCGCCGACCTCGAGTCCCGCGAGGTCCTCCTCGCGAAGCTTGCTGGCGCGCTCAAGGCGAAGCAGAGCGCTGCTGCCGCTATGTTCGCCGCGCTGCCCACGCAGATGGCTCAGCTGGCCGACGCTCTCCGCGCGAAGCGCGAAGAGTCGGGCGAGTAACACGGGGGTTGCCGCAACATACCGCGGTCCCGTTCCTAGTTTTCTGCAAGTCCTAAACGTAAGGAAAAGATCATGGCGAAGCTCAGCACCGACGAGCTGCTCGACTCGTTCAAGGAGATGACCCTCCTCGAGCTGTCCGAGTTCGTGAAGCAGTTCGAAGAGGTCTTCGACGTCAAGGCCGCCGCCCCCGTCGCGGTTGCCGCCGCCCCCGCCGCCGGTGGCGGTGGCGAGGCCGCCGCCGTTGAGGAGCAGGACGAGTTCGACGTCATCCTCGAGGCCGCCGGCGACAAGAAGATCCAGGTCATCAAGGAGATCCGCGCCCTCACGTCCCTGGGCCTCAAGGAGGCCAAGGACCTGGTGGACGGCGCTCCCAAGCCCGTCTTCGACGGCAAGGTCAACAAGGAGCAGGCGGAGAAGGCCAAGGCTGCCCTCGAGGGCGCCGGCGCCACCGTGACCGTGAAGTAACTTTCCCCTTCACGCGAGCTCTTCGGGAAGAGGCGGATACACCCTGGTGCCGGGTGTGCCGCCTCTTTTCGCGTTCCCGGGCCTGTACGGCTCAGGAGATTCTCATGTTCGTCTCATCGCCTCGCCAACCGGCCTGCCTAGCGTGCGGGGTGTGGTTACCGAAGCTAAGTCTCGATGGGCGCCGGCTGCCCTCCTCCTGGGCACCGCGGTGCTGTACGTCTGGGGCCTGGGCGCCTCCGGATGGGCCAACTCCTTCTACGCGGCGGCCGTACAGGCGGGCAGCCAGAGCTGGAAGGCGTTCTTCTTCGGATCCTCCGACGCCGCCAACGCCATAACCGTCGACAAGACCCCGGCCTCCTTGTGGCCGATGGTGCTCAGCGTGCGGCTGTTCGGGCTCAACTCCTGGGCCATGCTCGTTCCCCAGGCGCTCATGGGCGTCGGTGCGGTGGCGCTGGTGTACGCGTCGGTGCGCAGGTTGTTCACCGTCTGGGCCGGGCTGCTGGCGGGGGCCGTGATGGCGCTCACCCCGGTGGCCGTGTTGATGTTCAGGTTCAACAACCCGGACGCGCTGCTCGTCCTGCTGCTGACGGCCGCCGGGTACTGCGTGGTGCGGGCGCAGGAACGTGGGGCCACCCGGTGGCTGGTGCTGGCGGGGACCGCGATCGGGTTCGCGTTCCTGGCGAAGATGCTGCAGGCGTTCCTGGTCCTGCCCGGCTTCGCGCTGGTCTATCTGATCACCGCGCCGGTGGCGTTCTGGCGGCGGGTGCGGCAGTTGCTGCTGGCCGGCGCGGCCATGGTGGTCTCGGCCGGGTGGTGGCTCCTGGCGGTGGCGCTGGTGCCCGCGTCGGAGCGGCCGTACATCGGGGGGTCGCAGACCAACAGCGTGCTGGAGCTGGCGCTCGGCTACAACGGGATCGGGCGGCTCAACGGCGCCGACTACGGCGGGCTGGGCAATCTCAACCAGCAGGCCGGATGGCTGCGGATGTTCGACACGGAGGCGGGCGGGCAGATCTCCTGGCTGCTCCCGTCGGCGCTGGTGCTCCTGGCCGCCGCCACCTGGCTCACCCGTCGGGCGCCGCGGGTCGATCCGGTCCGTGCCGCCTTCTGGGTGTGGGGGAGCTGGCTGGTCGTGACCGGGCTGGTCTTCAGCCTGATGCAGGGGATCTTCCACGCGTACTACACGGTGGCGCTCGCCCCGGCCATCGCGGTGCTGGTGGGCATGGGGGCGGCCATGCTGTGGGAGCGGCGCTCGTTCCGATTTCTGGCCATGGTGACGGCGGGGACGGCGGTGTGGTCGTACGTGCTGCTGTCGCGCAGCGCGGACTGGAACTCCTGGCTGGGCGTGGTCGTGCTGGTGGCGGGGCTGGGGGCGGCGCTGGCGATGCTGTTCGCGCGCCGGGCCCTGGCCGTGGTGGCCGTGGCCTCGGTGGCATGCCTGGCGGCTCTGGCTGGTCCGGCGGCCTACGCCGTCGACACGGCCGCGTCCCCGCACACCGGGGCGATCCCGACCGCCGGGCCTTCCACCGGCGGCTTCGGCGGCGGGTTCCCGCGTCCGGGCGGGGGAGGCGGCCGGCCGTTCCGCCAGCTGCCTGGATGGGGTGCAGGTACGGGTCAGCAACCTGGAGGCGGCCAGGCGCTGCGGCAACCGCCGGGCGGCACGCAGGGGCAGGGCGGCGCCGGGTTCGGCGGCCGTGGCATGGGACGTGGCGGGATGGGCATGGGCGGGCTGCTCAACGCGGGCACCCCGGCCGCCGAGCTGACCGCGCTGCTGAAGACCGGGGCCTCCGCCTACACGTGGGCGGCGGCGACGGTGGGCTCCAACAACGCGGCCGGATACCAGCTGGCCGGCGGTCAGCCGGTGATGGCGGTGGGCGGGTTCAACGGCACCGATCCGGCGCCCACACTCGAGCAGTTCAAGCAGTACGTCGCCGCGAAGAAGATCCACTACTTCATCGGCACCGGCATGGGCGAAGGGCGTGGCAGCACGGGAGGCAGCGATGACGCGGCCCAGATCGCGGCCTGGGTCCAGGACACCTTCACCGGCACCACCGTCGGCGGTACGACCATCTTCGACCTCACCCAGCCCTGACCCCCTGAACATCTCCGCCGATCGGGCGGGGGCGCGGGGGAGATCAGGAGGCAGCGGCGGCTCGGACCTGGGTCACGGCGCTGGTGTCCATGTAGTCCCTGGCGTGGACGATCCGGCCGTTCCTGACCCGCAGCACCAGAAGGCCGGGGACGGTGATCCGCTGGTCGCCGGCCGCGACGAACACGTTCTGCTCCACCACCACGACCTCCGGGTCCGTCGTCCGGTAGAGCGACACGCGCCGCACCTCCTGGGCCTCGAACGCGGTCGCGCCCCACCTCGCGCGGTAACCCGCGCGGATCTCCTCCCTCCCCTTGTACGGCGCCAGCCCCCCGAACGGGAACTCGTGCAGCCCGTCCTCCGCGTAGAGGTCGGCCAGCTCGTCGGCGGATTTGTGCAGCATGGCCGCGTGATAGGCGGTGACGATCTCCTCGATGGACATGGGAGCAACCCTTTCGCTCAACAGGTGTTGACTCAACGAGCGTAGAGCGAAAGGGAAGGTTCGGTCAACGCGTGTAGAGTCGGCAGCGTGGGCGAGAGAGTGCTTCCGCGGGCCGAGAGGCGGCGCCGTACCGAAGGAAAGATCTTGGACGCTGCCCGGGCGCTCTTCGCCGAGCTGGGCTTCGAGCGGACCACCATCAGGGCCGTCGCCAAGGCGGCCGAGGTCGACCCCGCGCTCGTGATGCAGTACTTCGGCAGCAAACAGCAGCTCTTCCAGCAGGCCGTACGGGTGACCCCGGTCGGCGACGGCGAGCTGACCGCCGAGGAGCTCGTCGAACAGCTGCTCGGCACGCTCAACGTGAAGATGGGCGCGCTGCCGCAGAGCTCGCTGGCGATGATGCGGTCCATGCTCACCCACCCCGAGGCGGCCGCGTCGGCGCGGCAGGTGCTGGGGAGCCAGATCGACCGGCTGGCTGAGGCCATTCCCGCGGAGGACGCGCGGCTGCGCGCGGCGCTGATGACCACGATCATGCTCGGCATCGCCGTCGGGCACCAGCTGCTGGAGCTCGAAGAGCTGCGCGAGGTGCCGCAGGACGAGATCGCGCGACTCCTGCGGCCCAGCCTGCGGGCGCTGACCGGCGCCCAGGAGGAGCGCGGGCCGGCGGTTTCATAACCGGGCAGTAACAAGTTATGGGGACGGGTTCCCCTGCGGCCGAACCCGATTACGGTGAGGACGTCACGTTATCCGGCGGATACTCACTGCGATCGGAAGGTGTCCAGTGGGAGTCGAAGTCGTGGTCGACGGGTTGACCAAGTCGTTCGGCCGGCAGGTCATCTGGGAGGACGTCTCGCTCACGCTGCCCGCGGGCGAGATCTCCGTCCTGCTCGGCCCTTCAGGCACCGGAAAGTCGGTCTTCCTCAAGACGCTGGTCGGCCTGCTGCGGCCTGATCGCGGTCACATCTGGATCGACGGCTACGACCTGGCCAACTGCAACGAGAACAAGCTGTACGAGCTGCGCCGGCTGTTCGGCGTGCTCTTCCAGGACGGCGCGCTGTTCGGCTCGCTCAACCTCTACGACAACATCGCCTTCCCGCTGCGCGAGCACACCAAGAAGAGCGAGTCGCAGATCCGCCAGATCGTGATGGAGAAGGTCGAGCTGGTCGGCCTGCTCGGCTCCGAGTCCAAGCTGCCCGGGGAGATCTCCGGTGGCATGCGCAAGCGTGCGGGGCTGGCCAGGGCGCTGGTGCTGGATCCGGAGATCATCCTGTTCGACGAGCCCGACTCCGGCCTCGACCCGGTCCGCACCGCGCTGCTCAACCAGACCATCGTCGACCTCAACGCCGACATCGAGGCGACGTTCCTGATCGTGACGCACGACATCAACACCGCCCGTACGGTCCCCGACAGCATCGGGATGCTGTTCCGGCGCGAGCTGGTCATGTTCGGCCCGCGCGAGATGCTGCTGTCGAGCGAGGAGCCGGTGGTGCGGCAGTTCCTCAACGCCAGGAGGCACGGCCCGATCGGGATGTCGGAGGAGAAGGACCTCTCCGAGCTGGAGGCCGAGGCTCAGATGGGGCTCGACCCGGGCATGCTGCCGCCGATCCCGCCGCAGCTCATGCCGACCGGCAACCGGATCCGCCGTACCCAGCAGCCTCCGGGCACGTGGCTGGCAGCCAACGGGGTGATCCCGCCGCCGGGGTCGTTCGTGGACGAACGCGGTCGTAACTGGCTGGAGGAGTACCCCCGGCTCGTCAACGCGTACCTCCACGGCACCCGCTGAAGCCTCCTGAGCGCGCTGCCCGGTCTTTCACCCCCAGAACCGGCGCCGGACGCTCAGCGAGCCTCTGAGAGCCGTCTGAAGGCATTTACGGAGATCTAGGCAACTTGACCGAATTTGCCCAGAGTTCTCTACCGCCTCGGTTGATTCGGGGGCTCCAGGACCGGACAGCGCGTTATGATCCCGGCGGACCGGCCGAGTGGGGGGTGAGCAGACGTGGCAGGACTCGCCGCCCGGCCCGCCCGCATCCTGATCGCCGCGCTCAGCGGAGTGCTCGCGGTGCTGGTCGGCTCAGGCGTGTGGATCGCCGCGCAGGCGCGCGAGGAGCAGGGCAGGGCAGGCGACAAGCAGGCAGCGCTCCTGGCCGCGGGGACCCACGCGAAGAACCTGGTCTCGCTCGACTACAAGACCGTCGACGCCGACGTGAAGCGCATCCTCGACACCTCGACCGGGACGGCCAGGGCGGAGTACGAGGCCAACGAGGCCAGGCTCAAGTCCACCACGGTCGGCAACAAGGTGATCCAGCACGGCGTGCTGCGCGCGACGGGGCTGGTCTCCATGGCAGGCGCCACGGCGAAGGTGCTGGTGGTGGCCGACGTGGAGATCCGCTGGGACGGCTCCAAGAGCCCGCCGCAGGAGCGGTACTACCGGTGGTCGATGGAGGTGACCAAGGTCGGCGGCGTCTGGCTGGTGTCGAAGGCGGTGCAGGTGAAGTGAGGACGTTCACGATCGTGCTGCTGGGCGTCCTCGTGGTCGCGGCGGGCGTGCTGGTGCCGACGATGTGGTTCAACCTGCGCGACCTGCGCGCGGCGGACGCGGCCGGGGCGGAGGCGATGACGGCGGCCAAGGAGGTGGCACCCGATCTGCTCTCGTACGACTACCGGACGGTGGAGGCGGACCTGGCGCGGGCCGGCACGCACACGACCGGCGAGTTGACCAAGCACTACAAGGAGCTCACCACGTCCCTGGTGTCCAGGGCCAAGGCGCAGAAGATCGTGCAGACCGTGTCCGTGGCGGGCGTGGGAGTCGAGCGGGCCGAGCCCGACCGGGTAGAGGTTCTGCTTTTCGTGAACACGGGTACGGTCAAGCAGGACGCGGGCAAGACCGGGCTCGAGCAACAGTTCACCCAGAACCGGGCCAGGTTCGTCATGGTCCGGCAAGATTCGCGCTGGCTGGTGGCCGACATGTCGACGCTCCTCGGCACCGCTTGACCCCTCAGCGCGCCGCTTCCTTCAATTGTTACCAAAAATCAGGTTTAGCGAAGCCTTTGGAACGGGTACCTCAGTCACAGCTACACCGGTTGTCGGCATCGGTTCGACCCCCGGTGTGACGGAGCGTTAACCGCCCCCGTTCGCGGGTATCGTCTTGGGCCTGGCGGTAGGCGACCAGTCACGCAGGGGAGAAAACCCAGCGTCCGGCCCCCTAGTCGGCTAAAAGTCGGGGTTGTGGGCTTGACGTTTCCGTCTGAACGGGCGATGCTGCGACCAACGTGGAGCATGCAGAGAGAGCGAAGTGGACAGGCGTGTGCCGTTCGGCTACACTGCCCCTTTGCGCTGCCCTTTGACGACCCGCTCCGCTTGCTCACGTTGCGAGGTTGTCTGGCGTGCGTGTAGTCAGTCCGCCGCGAGCCCTCGGAAGGACATCTGTTGGCAGCCTCGCGCAACGCCTCCGCCGTACCCGCTGGTCCCCGTCGCGTCTCTTTCGCGCGTATCCAGGAGCCCCTCGAAGTTCCTGACCTTCTGGCCCTGCAGACCGAGTCTTTCGACTGGCTGCTCGG